>DATAVY010000145.1:0-3776 GCA_036267495.1 Edaphobacter sp. | reverse complement strand
ACAACCCATCCCCACACAATCCGCACCCGAAACTGTAGAAGACATCACCACCGATCCCGAGCTGGGCCTCCTCGCACCACCCGCCGAAGTAGGCCACGCCAGACCAAAAAGCACCGTAGCCCTCCTCCTCGAAAAAATGCTCGCAGACGACCAGGACAGAAAACACCAGGCCCCCGCAAAACCCGCCGTCGTTCCCGCACTCCAGGCCACTGCAGCGCCTCAACCTCCGCACCCCAGCGTGTTTACAGAAAAACCGCCGCACCTCATACTGGTAGCCACTCCCTGTTCCCGGCGAGGCCAGCATCGAAGACTTTGTCTCCCCTCCAGACAACCCAGACAAGGCTGGCAACTCCGCCATCGATCCTGTGCCAATCCACTCCACCGAATCGGCAACCGCCGCTCCTGTGCTGACCGAAGAATCCGCATTCACTCCGCCGGAACAACCTCCCCGGCCACCCGAACGCAAAACCAACCTGCTCTCGACAGTCGTTGCCGCCTGTCTCGTCGCAATCGTAGCCATCGTCTTCATCCAATCCCCAAAACTCACTGGTCACTGGTCGCAAGGCTACGACCCCGTCCACTCCTGGCTTCTCTCCGCCGCGCTCGCCGCCCTGCCGCTCGCGGTGCTTCTCGTCCTCATGGCCGGCCTCAAGGTCAAAGGCCACCTCGCCGCATCGGCCGGCCTCGGCACCGCGCTTGCCGTCGCGCTGATCGTCTTTCACATGCCCGTCCGCCTCGCCATTCTCGCCACCGGCTACGGCGCAGGCTATGGACTGTTCCCCATCTGCTGGATCATCATCCCGGTCCTCTTTCTCTACCAGCTCACCGTACGCAGCGGCCGCTTCGCCCAGCTCCAGGACTGCCTGGTCGACGTCACCCCCGACGGCCGCCTTCAGCTTCTTCTCATCGCCTTCGCCTTCGGAGCATTTTTTGAAGGCGCCGCAGGCTTCGGAACGCCCGTTGCCGTCTGCGCCTCCATCCTCATCGGCCTCGGCTTCCCGCCCCTTCAAGCGGCAGGCCTCTCGCTGCTCGCCAACACCGCGCCCGTAGCCTTCGGAGCGCTCGGCATCCCCATCGTCGCCCTCCACGGCGTCACCAATCTCGATACGCTTCTGCTCGCCCGCGTCATCGGCCGCCTGCTCGCTCCCTTCTGCGTGCTCGTTCCCTTCTGGCTCATCTGGGCCTTCGCCGGCTTCAGCTCCATGATCGAGATCTGGCCCGCCATCCTCGTCGCCGGAGGCAGCTACGGCACCACTCTTCTGCTCGTCTCCACCTTCCACGGTCCCTGGCTGGCTGACATCTCCGCCTCCGTCGTCACCATGGCAGCGCTCATCCTCTTCCTCCGCGTCTGGAAGCCCCGGCGCATCCTCAACGCCGCACGCCGCGACGTCACCCACGAGACCGAGTGCCTCACCGCCAACGGCGGCAAGACTGTCCTCCGCGCCGCCCTGCCCTGGATCGTCCTCACCCTCTGCGTCGTCCTCTGGGGACTCCCAGCCATCTCCCGCCTGCTGGACACCCCCACCATCAAGATCCCCATCCACGGCCTCGACCAGGTCGTCCTCCGCACCCCCCCGGCCTCCCCCACCCCCACTGCCGAACCCGCCATCTTCAACTTCAACTGGCTCTCCGCCACCGGCACCGGCATCTTCGTAGCAGCCATCCTCGCCGGCCTGCTGATGGGAATGCGCCCCCGCGCCATCGCTCGCGTTTTTTTCGAAACCATGGTCAGCGTCCGCTTCACCCTCATCACCATCGCCGCACTGATGGCCATCGGCTTCATCACCCGCTACTGCGGCATGGACGCAACCCTCGGCCTCGCCTTCGCCCGCACCGGCGCCTTCTATCCCTTCTTCGGAACCCTCATCGGCTGGATAGGCACCGCCTCCACTGGCTCCGACACCTCCTCCAACGTCCTCTTCGGAAGCCTGCAGAAGCTCACCGCCCAGCAGCTCAACATCTCGCCCTACCTGATGGCATCGGCCAACTCCGCCGGCGGCGTCATGGGCAAGATGGTAGCCCCCCAAAGCATCGTCGTCGCCACCACCGCCACCGAAACCTACGGCAGCGAGGGCAGCATCCTCCGCTTCGTCATCCTCCACAGTCTCGCGCTCGCCTGCTTGGTCGGCATCCTGGTCTCGATGCTCGCCTACTGGCCGGCCCTCACCAGACTCGTGCTCCGCTAAGCGTCACGGTGCAAGCAGTATCCGCAGATCGCGCAGGTTATTCCCCGTCGGCCCAGTAGTAATCGCATCGCCGAGCGCAGACAGCAGCGAGTAGGAATCAAACGCCGCAATTGCAGCCTCCACGGAATATCCGGCAGCTTCGGCCCTCTTCACCGTCGATCCATCCACCACCCCACCCGCAGCCGGACTATTGCCATCAATCCCATCACTTCCAGCGCTCAGAACCACGATCTCATCCCCCGCAATCTCCTCACTACACAGCAACGCAAAGTGCTGGTTCCGTCCGCCTCTACCCATCGCATCGGACGGCACCCGCACCGTCACCTCCCCAGCCGACACCAGACACACACGCTCGCGCCCCCGCCTCAACTCCCGCACACGCCCCAGCAGATAGGCCGCCGCCCGCTCCGCACTCCAGTCATCGCAGCGGTTGTCGATCTCCACATTCCAGCCAAGCTCCCTGGCCCGAACCCCCGCCGCCCCTGCCAGTGAGCCACTATCCAGCAACACGCTCCATCGCGACCGCGCAAAAATCGTATCGTTAGGCTTCGGTGTCTCGACCAACGCCCTGCCCTTCAACATCCCGGCGATCTCACCCGGCAGACTCGCCGCCAGCCCATACTCCTCCGCAATCCGATAGACATCCCCCGTCGTACTGCGATCAGGCAGCGTCGGCCCCGACGAAAGCGCATCCAACTCCCCCTCCGGCACGTCCGACACAAAGATCGTCACCTGCTCCGCCGGTGCCGCAGCCTCGGCAAGCCGTCCCCCCTTCACCGCGGACAGATGCTTCCTCACCGCATTGATAGCCGCAATCGGCGCCCCACTCCCCACCAGCGCCTTATGCGCCGCTGCCATCACATCCAGAGATATTCCGGGCTTCAGAAACTGCTCCACCATCGCAGAGCCGCCACCGCTCACAAGAAAAATAACCAAATCGCGATCGGTCAGCGATCGCAGCGTCTCTAAAATATCGATCGCCGCCGCGACCGAAGCCGCATTCGGACTCGGATGCCCGCCGCCATACACCCGCAACCCCGGCAGCCGCGACTCCATGCCCTCCGGGGCAACAACAACTCCCTCAAACCGGCCCGCATTATTTCCAACCTGTTCTAGAAAGGCCCGAGCCATGGTGAATCCAGCCTTGCCAAAAGCAATCAACACCAAACGGCCATACTGATCCAGCAAATAATTATGTCTATCGATCTGGAGTGCACCCTCGTCAATCCGAACGCACCTCGCCATGGCCGCTTCAACCCGCGAAGCATCCAACGCAAACCGAAAGATGTCGAGCGCGTCTTTCCCAGCACTATACCGGGCACGGTTCATGTCGCCTCAATCCCCCAGAATTAGATCGGGATCACTCAGCAGCCGTAACGGTCATCACCTGCAGTTCAGGAGAGACAATCAACTTCGCCTCTGTCCGCGACTGTACCTCTGCTGCATCCAGGCCTTCCGCGACCTCGGTCAGCACAAGCCCATCAGACGTTACATGGATCCAGCAAAGCTCCGTCACAATATCATGCACAACGCTTTGGCCGGTCAGCGGCAGCGTGCATCTCTTCAAAATCCTCGACGTGCCATCCTTCG
>DATAVY010000144.1:0-14040 GCA_036267495.1 Edaphobacter sp. | reverse complement strand
CGAGCTCACCATGCACTACGGCCTGCTCCCCCGCGCCAACCGCGGCATCTTCGCCATCAACGAAATCCCCGACCTCGCCGGAAAGATCCAGGTCGCTCTCTTCAATATCATGCAGGAGGGCGACGTGCAGATTAAGGGTTATCCCGTCCGTCTTCCTCTCGACGTCGCCATCGTCTTCACCGCCAACCCCGAGGACTACACCGCCCGCGGAAAAATCGTCACCCCGCTCAAAGATCGCATCGGCAGCGAGATCCGCACCCACTACCCCGAAGACATCGAAGAGGGAATCACCATCACCGCGCAGGAAGCGTGGACCAGCCGCGCGAAGAACAAAGACGGGCGCCCCTCCTCCGACAACATCGAAATTCCCCACTACATCCGCCAGATCGTCGAGCAGATCGCCTTCTCCGCGCGCGAAGAAAAGAAAGTCGACAAGCGCAGCGGCGTCTCGCAGCGCCTCCCCATCAGCACCATGGAGCTCGTCCTCTCGAACGCGGAACGCCGCGCCCTCATGCACGGCGAAACTCTCGTCGTCCCGCGCGTCGGCGACATCTACACCGCCCTCCCCGGCATCAGCGGCAAGATCGAGCTCGAATACGAAGGCGAGATGCGCGGCGCCGACACCGTCATCCGCGAGATCATCCGCGCCAGCGTAGCCACCGTCTTCGACCAGTACTTCGCCAACACCAACACCCAGCAGATCGAGCAATGGTTCAATTTGGGCGGCACAGTACAGCTCAATGACGCCCAACCTTCCGCAGGCTCGCTCGAAGAACTCCGGCAGATCCAGGGCCTCTTCGAAAAACTCTCGCCGCTCGATATCAACACAAAGTCCAAACCCGAGACCGCCGTCAGCGCCGCCGAGTTCCTCCTCGAAGGCATGTACGCCCACAAACGCCTCAGCCGCGCCGAAGAGCGCATCTTCTCCGCCGCCGAGAAAAAATCCCGCAACGACGACGCCAGCCGTTACGCGGAAAAGATGCGCGAACGCGAATCGGAACGCGACGAATACGCCAAAAATCGCACCCGCCGCGGCTTCAACTAGGCCATAGCCTTAACCGCTCCCCTCCGCTTTGCCATTTGCTTTTGCCGCCGCACTTCGCTTGCCCGTTGCACTCCGCTTTGCCATTAGATTCGCTTTTGCCGTCGCACTTCGCTTTGCCGTCGCACTTCGCTTTGCCGTTGCACTTCGCTTTGCCGTTGCGTTTGCTCTTGCCATTCCACTTCGCTTTTGCCGCTGCATTTGCTTTTGCAATTGCATTGTTTCTGAGGTAACCCAAGGCTTCAGCCTTGGGCCTCCCCTCACCGCCACAAGAAACCGGGGCTTTAGCCCCTGGGGTATACCCTCTCTCGTATGATCACGCAGCGCCTGAAGCCACAGACCTACGCCATCACCATCCTTACGCACGGCCGTCATCGTCACTTCCAGCGCACGGCAAATGCTGAGCTCTTCATCTACACACTCACCAGCTATCGCGATGCTGGTAAATTTCTTTTGCACGGCTTCGTCGTCATGCCGGATCACATCCACACCCTCATGACCCCGTCCGAATCTATCGCAAAAGCCATCCAGCTCATCAAAGGCGGTTACTCTCACGCCGTCCGTCAGCAATCACCCGGCGAGATATGGCACACCGGCTACCACGAACATCGCATTCGCGACTTGCAAGACTTCGAGGCCCAAAAGCAATACATCGCCAACAACCCCATTCGCAAAGGTCACACAAACTATCCACACGTCCACACGGCCAACTCCGTTCTCCTTGATCCTCCATCCCATCTCATGGAGCAACTATGCTCCTGACGTCCGCCCTCACACTCCTTCTCCTCTTTTCTCCGCAAGAAAAACCGCGCCCGCACATCCCCGCCAGCCAACTCAACGACATCGCTACCATCCTCGCTCACGACGAAGGCTGGCCCCTCGGCAATCCCGACTACACCCTCGACGCCATGAAGCCCGACGTCGACGACGGCTTCGATTCCATCGGCGTCTACAAAAAAGCCCACCTCGTCCGCATGTATTCCATCAACCGCGCCACCGGCCAGATCGTCGACTTCATGCGCGGCTGCCAGGTCTTCCGCTTCAGAGATCTAGAAAACTTCGAGCAGCGCACGCGCAGCCAGTCCCACGCCACTCCACTCACCGACGCGCAGCTCGCCTCAAAAGTAGGTTGTCCCAAACTTACTGTCGTCAGCACCCAATGGGTCAAGGACCACTAGTCCCGCAGCAAAGGACTGATACCCTAAGCACATGCGCAATCCGCAAGCATCGGCCATCTCTGCTGTCGCACTGATCCTTCTATCCGCATTCGCAAGCGCGCAATCCGTCTCCAATCCCAAGGCCTCCTACGTCGACGTGCAGCAGCGCCACGAGCAGCTCGCCCATAACAAAGATCCTCGCATCGCATCCGCCATAGCCTCGCTTAACTTCTGCACCAGACTCCCCGAAGTCCAACCCCCAACTGGCCGCATGATCATTCCCCACCACTACCTCAGCGGCAGCCACGGACCAGTCAATCCCGCCGAAGCCCTCGTCACCCGCGTCTACAATAACTTCGAGCGCCGTGTCACCGCCGGTATGAATCAGTGGCTCGTCACCTCCAGCAAAGAAGAGGCCCAGTGCGCCCAGCAGCAGATCGACGCATGGGCAAAGGCCAACACCCTCCTCGACTACGATCCAAAAGAAAGCTCGCAAGCCTGGTTTCAGGTCGAGTGGACCCTCAGCTCTATCGCCATCAGCGAATCCGTTCTCGTCAACGAGCCCTCACTCGACCAGGCGCAGGTCAAACGCGACATTCAGTGGATGAACAAAGTAGCGCACCGCACCGTCGAGTTCGACAAAGCCGGCAAACAGACCAACAATCATCACTACTGGCGCGGCCTCGCGGCAATCTCAACCGGCGTCCTCTCCTCCGACGACAAGCTCTTCAACTGGGGAGTCGGCGTCTACAAACAAGCCATCGATGAGCTCGACCAGCGCGGCGCCCTCCCGCAGGAGATGGCACGCCACGAACGCGCCATCCACTATCAGTCCTTCGCCCTGCAGCCTCTCGTCCCGCTCGCCCAATTCGCCGAGCGCCAGCACGTCCCCCTCTATCCATACCGCTCATCCTCCGGCCGCACCATCAGCGACGCCGTCAACTTCTTCGGCGAGGCACTCGCGAATCCGCAGATCATCAAGGCCTACACACCCGACGAGCAACTTATCGACGAGAAAGGTTCTGACTTCTTCTCCTTCGCGGAGTTCTACTCACATCACGTCGCTCCCGCGGAGCTCCCGCCCGCCATTCTCGACGGCCTCAAGCAACCCACCTTCGCCACACGCATCGGCGGCAGCACCACCGTGATCGACGGTTATGTCCCTCCCGCCAACGAAGCCGGAAATAAATAGGAACTCGCAGTGAAACCGAGAAGCAACTGGCCCCCCAATACCCGATTCCTCATAAGCCTCCTTGCACTCAGCCTGCTCGCAGCCTCGCGGCTTTACGCCCAGGACAACTACGAAATTCAGGTCTACGGCTCCGAAACCGTCGCGCCCAAAACCACCATGGTCGAGCTTCACAGCAACTTCACCGTCGACGGTTTCAAACCGCTCCCCGGCTCTCGCTATACACCCGACGGCCTCTTCCCAACCAACCACGCCGAACACGAGACCGTAGAACTCACCCAGGGAATCACCCCATGGTCCGAGCTCGGCTTCTATATCTTCACCAGCTATCAATCGAGCACAGGTTATCAGTGGGTCGGCGATCACATCCGCCCTCGCGTCCGCGCACCCGAGAGCTGGCGCCTTCCCGTCGGTCTCTCCATCTCCAACGAGATCGG
This sequence comes from Edaphobacter sp., assembly GCA_036267495.1. Classification (GTDB taxonomy): domain Bacteria; phylum Acidobacteriota; class Terriglobia; order Terriglobales; family Acidobacteriaceae; genus Edaphobacter. The sequence goes on along the minus strand of DATAVY010000144.1, from coordinate 10,215 downwards.
CTATCAACGCGCCCGTTTCTTCCCCGACTCATGGACGTGGGAGATTCGCCCCATCATCGACAAGCAGGCCGGCCGCTACTATCTCTCCTTCAACCCCACCTTCGATCGCGCCTTCCACGGTCCCGGCATTAAAGACGGCGTCGTCTTCGCCCCCAACATCAAAGTCGGCTACGACTTCACCAAAAAGATCAACGCCGGCTTCGAATACTACGGCTCGACTGGTCCCGTCTCCGCCACCTCCACGTTCCACGATCAGCAACACCAGTTCTTCGCCGTCACCGACCTCAACGTCTCGCCCGTCTGGGAGATCAACTTCGGCGTCGGCGTAGGCGTCACCGGATCCACCGATCACCTCATCGTCAAAGGAATCCTCGGCCGCCGCTTCGACTGGGGCCATCACGCATCCGAGAAGTCAGGATGGGCATCCACTCCATGAGACACTCGCCGCCGTCACAGGTCTAAAATGAATCAAGGTCCTTTATGAAGCGAGTCCGCTACACCAAGTTCACCGGCGACCTCTCCTCCTCCTTCGGTCTCGAAGACCTGATGCAGGCGCTCTCCGACTTCCTCCTCGACTCCGGCTTCTACGACCCCTACTCCAGCCGCTTCCAGGAGTTCAACGGCGATCAAACAATGGAAAATCTCCGCGAGGCCATACGCCAGGCGCTCGAATCCGGCGAGCTCTTCGACGAAGAGTCCCAGGAAAAATTCAATCAGCTCGACGCCCAGCAGGTCGAAGAACTCATCGACCAGGTCATCGAAAAGATGCAGGAGCAGAACTACATCAACGCCGAACAGCCCGAAGAAAATCAGGGCCAGCAAGGCGACGGCAACGGCGAAGCCCGTTTCGAAGTCACCGATAAGGGCATGGACTTCCTCGGCTACAAAGCTCTCCGCGAACTCCTCGGCCCCCTCGGAAAATCCAACCTCGGCCGCCACGACACTCGCCACGAAGCCTCCGGAGTCGAGACCAACGGCAGCAGCAAGCTCTACGAGTTCGGCGACACTCTCAATCTCGACATAACCGCCACGCTCTCCTCTGTCTTCGCCCGCGAAGGAATCGCGTCTGCCCTCGAAGGCGAAGAGCACACTCCGATGAACATCCAGTACTCCGACCTGCACGTGCATCAGTCCGACTACCAATCATCATGCGCAACCGTGGTCATGCTGGACTGCTCCCACTCCATGATCCTCTACGGCGAAGACCGATTCACCCCCGCCAAGCGCGTTGCCATGGCGCTCGCGCACCTCATTCGCACTCAGTTCCCTGGCGATACTCTTAACCTCGTTCTCTTCCATGACACCGCCGAAGAGGTCCCCGTCTCGCAGCTCTCCCGCGTCAAAGTCGGCCCGCACTACACCAATACACGCGAAGGCCTCCGTATGGCCCAGCGCATCCTCGCCCGCCAGAACAAAGACATGAAGCAGATCGTCATGATCACCGACGGCAAGCCCTCCGCCCTCACCCTGCCCGACGGCCGCATCTACAAAAACGCCTTCGGCCTCGACCCGCTCGTCATCTCCGAGACCCTCGAAGAAGTCGCCCGCTGCAAGCGCTCCAACATCATGATCAACACCTTCATGCTCGCGAGCGACTTCTCCCTCATGCAGTTCGTGCAAAAGGTCTCCGCCATGTGCCGCGGCAAAGCCTACTTCACCACCCCGCAGACCCTCGGCAACTATCTCCTCATGGACTTCATGTCCCGCCGCATGAAAACCATTCACTAGATAGCAGCGGAGTCACGCCGCCGGCAGCCGCTGCCTCTCCTCTTGATTGTCCGCGCCTTCTCTCTGCGCCAGAAACCGCGCCCTGGGAAACGCCTCCGGATACTTCTCCTGAACAAACGCCATCATCTGCTCCCGAATAATGCAGCACAGATCGAAGTTGTCGCTCGAATTGCTCGTGCTGATCAGGCAGCGAATCTCCATCGTGCGTTCTTTCAGATTCGTCACCTGCAGCGCACACACCTTGCCGTCCCACTGCTTCGAACTCGACACGATCTGCTGCAACTGCTTTCGCAGAGGCTCAACCGGCACCGTGTAATCCAGATACAGGAACGCCGTGCCCAGCAAGTCCGCCGACATGCGCGTCCAATTCTGAAAACTGTTCTCGATGAAATAGCTCAACGGCACAATCAGCCTGCGCAGGTCCCAGCACTTCACCACCACATAGGCCGAAGTAATCTCTTCAATCCGTCCCCACTCTCCCTGCACCACCACAACGTCATCGATGCGGATCGGCTCCGTCAAGGCGATCTGCATCCCGGCAAGAAAATTCGAAGCGGTCGATTTCGCCGCCGTAGCCAGCACCAGCGTCGCCAGCCCGGCCGACGCCAGCAGCCCCGTTCCCGCGCGCCACAATCTCTCATCGTGGAACGTATACAGCGCAACCCCCGCGGTAATCAGAAAAACAAACGCGAGAATAATGCGGCGGAAGAGTTGAAGCTGAGTATGGATCCGTCGTGCCCGAACATTGTTCTCCACCTTCAGGTCATAGCGCCGAAGGAAGATATTCTCGATCACATAAACCATGCCGGCAACAAACCACCCCAGCGAAATCACCATCGCGATCGCCAGCGCCACCCGAAAATCGTGATGAAGGCCTGCGGATACTGGAAGCGACGGCAGCACGAGGAACAGACACGTTACGACAAAGATCGCTCTCGCCGGTTTGTTCAGGTGCCGCTGCAACCCAAGTTCAAACCGCTGCGGCTTCTCCTCCTGCTTCCGTTTAAGAAAATGAAATACAACCCAATGAATGCCATTCGAAAATACCAGCGCAGCGCAGAAGAGAAAGAAAGGCAGGAACCAGCCATGCCATATATGAATTAATCGCATGCGTCATCTCCTCCGCTTGGATCTCCCCACACTACGTCTAAGGCTTCGCATCCTGCGACGTGTTTTTGTCTTTATCTTTGTGATGCAGATCCAATCCGAACTTCGGCGCCGACCTCGTCCCGCTGATCTTCACCGGAATCTCCGCCCCCGCGCCGTTCTTCTTGAAAAAAGGATCGACCGGCTTCAGCAGAATCGACTTCCATTTCGAAGCCACCATCTGCGACACCTTCGCGTCCGTCCGCATCTTCCCGCTAAACTCAAACTGCTCTCCGTTCAGCGAATACACTCCCGTCAGCGCCACTGTCGCGCCCGGCAGCGTGTAGTTCAATTCGCTGAAGCTCAGTTTTCCGTGATCCATCGCAAACTGCCCCACCATCTTCGAGTGCACATCCGCCGCGCCCGGCTTCGCTGCCTTGGGATCGCCCTGTGCCCGCAAACTCAGCATATCCACCTTGTCCTCCACCTCGGGATTCGTAAAGTGGATCTCCCGCAGCGTAAATCCGCCCCTCAGTCGAATCTTCTTCGAAACGCTCTCATCGCCGGGATGAATATGAAGTTTCGTTTTCGTCGTCAGCCGTCCCGTCATCACCACCGGAGTCGTCTTCACCGCCAGTTGCAGAAAATCCTGTATCCGTCCATTCGGCACATTCACATCAAGATCGATAATGTGCCCCTTTCCCTTCACATTGATGATCGCCCCGGCGCATGAAAAATCCGAGTCACCCAATCGCGCATCCACCGGCTGCAGATACGTGTCGCCATTCGTCCCGTCCACAATCGCGTGAAACTTCGTATGCAGCGGCATCGCGTGGCTCGCCGTATCCAGCGAAAAATTAGGCGTCTCAGTCGTCCCATCCACCACAATGTCGTTGAGCTGTCCGGTAAACTCACCCACCGAAGACAGCATTCCGCCCAGACCTTTGATCGTGTTCAAATCCGCATGATCGAACGTATAGTGGCCCGTCACCGTCGAGTCCCCAGGACTATCGTTGTTCCACGGCCCAAACGTTCCCTTCGCATGAATATCGCCCTTCGGAATCGCATTCACCAGCGTCGCATCGTAATCCCACGGCTTCTCCGGGCCCACATTCCGCATCACAATGCGGCTGAGCTCGAAGTCCTTCGGATCCTTGTCCGGCTTCGACGTCCCAATCACCAGCCTCGAATCGTCACAGACAATCTCATCCACCACAATCTTGATCTTGCCAATATGGCGTTGCCCCTTCGGCGCCTGCGCTCGCATCTCCTTCGGCGGAATCTGAATTGCCATGCCGCTCACATGCACCGCCCCAACATGCATCGGCTCCGCAAACAATCCCATCCAGTTCGCATGGAAAGAAAAATGTCCCAGCGAAATTAGAGGCTGCGTCGCCCCCGCAGCGACCACCTCATCTTCAGGAAAGATCCGCAACCCGTTTCCCGAAACCTCAAGCCCTTTCATCAGCGAAACATTTAACCCATCCAGCTCCACCCGGCTATTGAAGCGCGTACTCAGCGTCTCAATCACGCGCCCCTTCAAAATCGGTCCCGCCCGATGCACCATCACCTCGCCGACCACCGCAATCACCACAACCGCAATCAGCAAAGAGGCAAAAATCCACACCCACACCCGGCGGCGCTTCGAAACACCCCGAACCTCGACCGGCTCAGTCTTTTGTTCGATCAAAATCGTTCACCGGTATTTTTGATGCGAAAACGCTTCCCCACGTTTCATCGCGTCGCACCCGGCAAATCGTCGATATTCCTTCCATCGTGATACACCGCGAATATCTTTCGTGTATTTCGAATATCACTCAGCGGGTCCGCGTCCAGCACCAGCAGATCGGCACGCTTCCCCACCGCAATCGTTCCTCGATCGGACGCACGCAGCAGCTTCGCATTCTCTCCCGTCGCCGCTGTTATCGCCTGCATCGGCGTCAATCCCGCCCGCACCATCAGCTCCAGCTCCCGATGCTCCGCAAATCCCGGAATTCTGCCCGGCAGCGCGCCCGAATCCGTGCCCAACCCGACTAGCACTCCGGCATCGAACAGTCTCTTCAAATTCTGCTGTCCCATCGCAAAATCCTTCCTATGCTGCGCCGTCTGCGGATCATGGTTGATCTTTTCCGCATATCCCGGCGCATCGAACTTCGCCATCAGCTTCGCCCCGGCCGCGTCCTCGAAAAATTTCGTTTGCGTAAAATCCGGCCCCTCCGCATAAACGAAAAACGATTCATCCACCGTGAACGTCGGCACATACCAGACCTTGCGCTCCTTCATCGCCTGAACAAACGCATCATCCACTACATGGTCTCTCACCGAATGCGCCAGCACATTCACGCCATCCGCCACCAGTTGCTTCGCATCGCTCAACCCATACACATGTGCCGCAACCCGCAGATGCTTCTCATTCGCCTCGTCGATCACCGCCTTCCATATCTCCGGCTTCATCTTCGGCACCGTTCCATGCACGTCATCCACCCAGATCTTCACGATGTCCGCATGATGTCTCGCCAGTTCATCAACGTCCTTGCGCGCCTCTTCCGATGTAGCCGGGCGATAAACCTGATCTTCAGCCACCGCCAGACCAGGAGCGCCTCCCGGCACGCCAATCCCGCGCCCAGCTGTAAAAATCGTTGCGCCTCCCAGCTTTCCTTTCCTCTGCTCCTCTCGCAACTCATACACCAGATCGCGATTCGCCCCCAGCGACATAATCGTCGTCACCCCATAGCGCTCGAACTGCTTCAACTGCGCCGTCACATTCTCCCGCGTGTAACCCGTCGCCGAAGACTCCGCATTATCCACGATCAATCCCAGATGCGAGTGCGCGCTGATCAGTCCCGGCATCACCGTCTTTCCCGCCAGCTCCCGCACCGTTGCGCCCTTCGGCACCGCCATCGTCGTGCCAATCTTTTCAATCCGCCCATCTCGCAGCAGCAGCGAAACATGCTCCTGCGGCGGCGTTCCCGTCCCATCGATCAGCCGCACATCGCGCAGCAGCACCGTCTGCGCCCGCATCCCCACAGCCAACCCCAGAACTCCCACGACGGTCACAACCATCCCTGCACGCAAAGCCATAGGTCCACTCCTACCCATAGAATGCATCACAACTGCCCGGCAACTGGCAACGATCAACCAACAACCGGCAACTACCGCCGCTCCCGCCAAAGCCGGTACAGTCCCCACGCCGCCACCGAGCAGTTATCGACAATCGTCCCATCCACAATCATCGCTTCAAATTTCTCCACACTCATCCGCCGCACCACCAGATCGCTCTCCTCCGCATCAGGCTCAGCTTCTCCCCTCGTCAGCCCCTCAGCCAGAAACACGTAGTGCTTCTGATTCATCACCCCATACGCAATCTGCAGCGTGGACAGAAACGTCATCCGCTCCGCCACCAACCCCGTCTCTTCTTTCAGTTCCCCGCGCGCCATCTCTTCCGGTACCGCCTCCGCCATCTCCCATCCACCCTGCGGAAGCTCGATATGCCGCCCACCCACCGTATACCGGAACTGCTCGATCAGATAAACAAACTCACCCTCCGCCGTCACCTCCAGCGGAATAATGATCGCCGCCGGATCCTTATCCACCACCCCATAGATCCCGCGCGACCCATTCGCGCGCTCGATCACATCCTCACGAACACTCGTCCAGGGGTTCCGGTAAACCTCCCGGCTACTGATCGTTTTAATCAAACCCGCCCCCGCATCGAATCCAGTTCGCTACTCCCTAGTCCCTATTCCCTACTCCCTGTTCTTCAGGAACCGAAAACTCCAGATGCGACGGATACTTCTCCGACCCATAGATCGTCTGCGTCGCCGCCTTGTACGCACTCGCCGGAGCTGTCATGATATTCGGCACAAATGTCTGCGGATTCCTGTCATATAGCGGAAACCAGCTCGACTGCACCTCCACCATAATCCTGTGCCCCTTCAAAAACGTATGGTCCGCCCCATGCAGACTCCACTTGAACTCCGTCACCTTTCCCGGCGTCAACGCCTCCGGTTTCTCGAAGCTCTTCAGATAGCGCCCGCGAAAGATCTCATCCACAATCATCAACTGATATCCCGCCATCGGCGCCAGCGCATCGTCCGGATACACATCGATCAGCTTCACCACCCAGTCTGAATCGCTTCCCGTCGTCGACGCAAAGATATCCGCCATCACATCGCCCGTAATCGTCACGTCCTTATCCAGCACCGGCGTCTCAAAGTTCGCCAGGTCTTTCCGCGAACTCACAAACCGCTGATCTTCCACCAGCCACGTCCGCCACTTCGACCCATCGCCATACGTAGGCTGAATCGGCCTGTTGCGATAAGGAATCGGATTCGCCGGATCGGCCACATACGAACCCGCCACACCACCAGCCTTCGGCGCAGTCAAACTCAAGCCATCGCCGTTCGTCAGATAAATCTTCTCTTCACGAAACCCGTCCTTCGGCGGCCACACATCGTATCGCTCCCACTTGTTTACGCCCGTACGAAAGCTAGCCGTATTCTTCAGCTCAAACCCTCCGCGGTCCTTCAAATACTTCTCGAAGAACGGAGCCTCCATCGTCTTCCGGTACTCTGCTCCCGCATCGACGCCGAAATTAATCGCTCCCAGACTCAGCGTCCGCCGGTTCCATCCGCCATGGTTCCATGGACCCAGCACCAGAAAAAGATCTTGCTCGGAATTGTGCGGCTCCAGAGCGGCATACTCCGCCTGCGTCCCCCACATATCCTCCTGGTCCCACCATCCACCCACCTCGAGCGTCGGAACCTCCACCTTCGTCAGATGTTTTTCGAGCGCCATATCCTGCCAGAACTTCGTATAGGCAGGCTGTGTCAGAAAGATCTTCGCCGTTGGCAGGTTCTCCATCTTCGCCGCCTGCGCCGCTCCGGCAAAGTTAACATTGCGCAAAAAGAAATCGTACATATCCTCTTTGCTCTGCACCCGCACATCCGTCTTCTGCCCCTCCAGTTGCTGCACGTAGTCGAAGCCGTACGTCTCGCGAAACGCGCCGTTATGAAAAAAATCGTCCCCCATCCAAATATCTGTCATCGGAGCCTGAGGCGAAATCGCCTTCACCGCCGCATGCGCATCGATCCCCGCCGACATCGCCAGAAACCCAGGATACGAAACTCCCAGCACCCCAACCTTCCCGCTGTTGTTCGAAACATTCTTCAGCAGCCAGTCGATCGTGTCCCGCGTATCCGTCGTCTCGTCCACGTCGTTCTTCGTGGTATGCGTCACAATCGGGCGGTTCATCACAAACTGCCCCTCCGACTGATACCGGCCGCGAATATCGCAGAACACGAAGATGTATCCGCTCGCCGCCAGCTCCGGCTTGCTGATATTCACGCTCCGCGACGAATCGTTGTCCGTGCCATACGGCGTCCGCTCCATCAAAAACGGCAGCGGCTCGCCCGCGCTCTCCGACCCCGCCGGCCGCAGGATTGCCACATGCAGCTTCACCCCATCGCGCATCGGAACCATCGCGTCGGTGCGAATATACTCCTTCGACGGAGCCCGCTGCGGCCCCTCCTGCCCCTTCACCGCAGCCAACGAAACCAGCAAAACCACAAGAACTGCGCTACAGCGGCGAAGAGCCTTCATAGATCGCGTACCTCGAAATGAAATTAGAATTTGACTATGCTCTTCGCGGCGCCAGTTACCCCAGCGCAACCGGCTCCACGGGAATCGGGCTCGCCTCGCACTTCCATCCTTCTCTGCCATGCGTTCCATCGCAGAACGGCCGCTTCGACGACATCCCGCAACGGCAAAGCGAGATCGCCGGCTTCCCCGTCAAATCCCACTCATTCCCATTCACATCCACCAGCGAGATCGGCCCCTCCACCCGGAACGGCCCATTCGGACGAACCGTAATCTTCACCGTCGGTGCTGCTGCTGACTCAACCGGAACAGCCTTCAAAACTTCCTCAGACATAAAACTCCCTTTGGGTCTTGCGACCGAAAAACGACCTTGTTCGATAAGCCAGAATAGCAAACGAACAAGCAGGTAGTTGTGCAGCTTCGCAGATCGTCCTTCAAAACAATTTACCCACAAGAGCGCCGAAGGCGCGTCCCATGCCAGCCTGGGGCATCGCCCCAGGAAAACTCAGGAAGGCCACGCCTCATCCACTTCCACCTCGTCGATATAGCACCAGCCCCAATCCTCCCCCGGCTCGATCGACCGAATGATCGGGTGCTTCGTCGCATGAAAGTGCTTCGTCGCGTGTTTATTCGGAGAAGAGTCGCAGCACCCCACATGCCCGCACTCCATGCACATCCGCAGATGCACCCACCTGCCGCCAATCTTCAGACAATCCTCGCAGCCCTTGGCCGACGGCTTCACCTTATGAATCTGATCCAGATGCGTACACTCCATGGCAACACCCTCCTCGCCACGATTCTATCCCTTGAAATCCAGTGACCGGAACGCCCTCACCCTCTTCCTCGCAACGCGAGGACCCAAGCCCCACGCCTCACCAGGACCGGTACACCCGCCACGAAGTGGCCGCCCGCCGCGCAGGCGCTTTTGCTTTTACTCCTCCAAACCATCCGCAATCCCATACTCCTTCAGCTTCCGGTACAGCGTCGTCTTGCCAATCCCAAGCAGCTTCGCCGCCATCAGCTTGTCACCCTTCAACTGTCGGATCGTCCCCAGAATCGCATGCTTCTCCATCTCCGCGATCGACACAATCTCGCCATCGTCGGTACGCATATCCACCGCCCTCACCGTCTGCTCTTCATCCGAGGGAACCGCCGGCCCCTGCTGCAACCGGAAGTTCTGCAACTGCGTCGGCAGATCGCCCATATGCAGCACCGGCCCCGACGACAGCGCGCACGCCCGCTCGATCGCATTCTCCAGCTCCCGCACATTCCCCGGCCAGTCGTACTCCTCCATCACGCGCAGCGTCGCATCGGAAAAACTCCGGTCCACGCCGCTCTCCTCCTGCATCTGCCGTAAAAAATGCATCGCCAGCGTTGCGATATCGCCGCGCCGGTCGCGCAGCGGCGGAATCCGCAGGTTCACCACGTTCAATCGGAAGTAGAGGTCCTTGCGAAACTTCCCCTGCTCCACCATGCCCGCCAGGTCGCGGTTCGTCGCAGCCAGCACACGGGCCGAGATCGGCTTCGCCTGCGTCGCTCCTACCGGTCGAATCTCCTTCTCCTGCAGCGCCCGCAGCAGCTTCGCCTGCAGGTCCAGCGGCAGCTCGCCAATCTCATCCAGAAAGACTGTCCCCCCTTCAGCCGAGGCCAGCAACCCCTCCTTGGCCCTGTCCGCACCGGTAAACGCCCCCTTCACATGCCCGAACAGCTCGCTCTCGATCAGCGTAGGCACCAGCGCCCCACAGTCCACCGGCACAAACGGCTTCGCCGCATTTGGCCCGTTGAAGTGGATCGACCGCGCCA
>DATAVY010000143.1:0-16593 GCA_036267495.1 Edaphobacter sp. | reverse complement strand
TTGATGGTGAGCACGGTGACTCCCTCGCGATCGACCCGGTTGCGCAGACCGGCGAGAAAGGCGGACAGGCCAGCCTTTGAGGCGCCATAGACATAATTCGATTTGCGGCCGCGGTCGCCGGCTACGGAAGAGAGGACGGCGAGCGTGCCGGCGCGGCGTTGCACGCAGAAGTTCGCCAACCATGTGAGGAGTGACACCGGGGCCATGAAGTTCGTATAGATGATCTGGGCGGCGGCGTTGAAATCCTGTTCGGCTTCTGGTTGATCGCCGAGAATGCCGTGGGCGAGATAGGCGATATCCATGCCGGTGAGGGAGTTGACGGCATGGGCGAGCAGCGCCGGATGCTTGTCCGTGTCGTCGAGATCGGCGACGGCGGTATCGACGTAGCTGGCGCCGCGAGTGCGAAGATCGGCGGCGACCGCTGCGAGTTTCTCTTGATTGCGAGCTACAAGGAACAGGCTCGCTCCCTGCGTGGCCCAGATGCGGCAGGTCGCTTCGGCGATGCCGGAGGTCGCACCGAGGACGAGGATCTTGCGTGGAGCCTGATTTGGTCTGGCAGTGGTCTGCTGTATTGAGCTCATGGGATCGTTGGTCCGCTCTATAGATTGGGGGTGACGCGCTCCCAGAAACTGGAGGTAAGCATGGGATCGCGAAAGCGTGCGAACTGCTCCCATTGCGGATAGAAGGATTGAAACTGCGAGGCCGTCATGGCGGCATCTTTTGCGGGATACAGCCTGCCCCCGAACTCGAGAGTCATGTCGGCGAGACGATGAAAAAGCGGAAAACTCCTGTCCGGCTTGATGGGAAAATCGAGCGCGAGCGTGATGCCGGGTTTAGGAAAGCTCATCATACCGGGAGAAGGAGCATCGCCAAAGACCTTGAGAACGGCAAGGAAGCTGGCGAGGCCGGAGCTGGCGACCTCGTGAAGGATCGCGATCGTTCCCTCCTTGGCGTGCTCCCAGGGGATGACGTACTGGAACTGGAGGAGTCCACGTTTTCCGTACATGCGATTCCAGTGGAGTACCTTGTCGAGCGGATAGAAGAAGGGTTCGTAATCCTGCAGGGAGACGACGCGTTTGTGGATCTGTTTGTAAAAGTATGCGGTGTTGAAGAGGCTCACGCTGAGAGAATTGAGCGCGAATCCGGGAGCATCGAACGGGAAGACAAGCTTCGGTTTCGATGAGAGCTTGAGAGTGTCGCGCCGGGCAGAGTGATCGCCCTGCATGAAGATGCCGCGGGCGAAGTTGCGCCCGGTGGAGGCGCAGTCGATCCAACTGACGGTATATTCGATGTCCCTGCTCTGGCTGGTGAGATCGAGGAACTCGTCGATGCCGTGAAACTGGATGCCTTCATAGTCGATCATGCGGGAGACGATGGGCTTCAGACGCAGTGTGGCCCAGGTGATGACGCCGGTGAGTCCAAGACCGCCGATCGTCGCGGAATAGAACTCAGAATTTTCCGTCGGTGAGCAATGCAGACGCGAACCGTCGGAGCGAACCAGCTCAAATTCCGTGACGTGCCGGCCAAAGGTTCCGGCTACATGGTGATTCTTGCCGTGGATGTCGTTGGCAATTGCTCCGCCAAGAGTTACATATTTGGTGCCAGGCGAGACGGGGAGGAAAAATCCCCGGGGAACGGCGAAGTCAAGAATCTGCGCGAGGGTAACGCCGGCTTCGGCAGTGAGCAGCCCGCTTTCAGGATCGAAGTCGATCAGGCGGTTCATCGCGGTGGTCAGGAGAAGATTGCCGTCTTTGAGAAGGCAGACATCGCCGTAGCTGCGACCCATGCCGACAGGCAAAGCGCCATTGTGCAAGCCAGCGGCGACGGCAGGAAAGTCGCTTTGCCAGTGCAGCGGGATGACCTTTGCCCCGCAGGTTGGATAGCGGCCCCAGGACTCGAAAGGAACGGGACCTGAAGATGGCTGCTGCTCCTGCGCCACGGGGAGTTCCAGTTGCGCTGTTGATGGGGCGGTCGGCATAGTCTAAGGATATCCGACTCCACCGTCCATGGCTTCGGTTGTATGGAGCGTCATCAGCGACATGCCGCCTCGAGCTCCTTGTACGGCTTCGTGTTCGGCGGGAACTTAACGTGGCGAGCTGCGGCAACCTGCTCTTGAAATGCCCCGCCATATTTCAGCGCCATGTCGGGATCGTCGCGATAGACGGGGTCTTTCATAGCCTCGGGAAGCGTCGTGAAGGTAAAGCCGCGGCGGCGGAAGAGATCGACCAGCTCGGGTAACATCTTTGCGTCGAAGGCGCCGATGTGGAGCAAAAGAACATAGGAGATGTCGCGACCGTAGAGGGTGTGGGTCAAGTCGCGGAAGACGGTAATATACTGGTCGGCCGCCGCCAGGTAACTTGCACGAAGAGTCTCAATCGCCTGTTCGTCCTTCTTGGCCATGCAACGCGCGTAGGGAGCATTCCAGAGGTAATCCCCGAAGTCGAGCGAAACCTGGGCTATCTGATAATGGTTCTGCTGCAGATAGGCTCGGACAGCATGACGCTTATCCAGAGTATCGCCTTCCAAAAGGAAGGGGTAGCGAAGCCAACGCCAGTCTTGGCCTTTCATCAACTTTGAGAGAACAGGCTCGTTTTTGGCGATGTCCGCCTCAAATTGCTGCGGGGTCAGCTCGTTAAGCGAGGGATGCGTGTAAGTATGGCTGCCAAGCGGATTGCCCGCAGCGCGCCACGCATTGAGAACTGCGATCTCTTCCGGATTCTTTTCGAGCTCTCCGGCATTGACCAAGCCGTAGACCGCAGGCATGTGCTGTTCGTGAAGAGTATGGAGGATCGATTCGGCAACTTCGAGGCGAGTTTCGCCGGGCGGAAGATCGCCATGCGCGGGCAGATCGTCGAAGGTGAACGCCACCTGTTGTGAAACCGATGGGACGGCGCAGAGGAGAGACAGCCAGACACAACCGAAAGCGAGCTTCAAAATTTGCATGGTCGTTAAACAATAAGGGCACAGCTATGCCTCCGGCGCGGTTTCTTCGGTAGGTGGGGATTACTTATCGGTGCCGTAGTTCTTCTTCACGATGGCGAAGAGGAGGAACCCGGAGGCGAGGAGATGCACGAGATAGATCCAGGGACTGCCTTCATTGGGCCGGGCGACCATCACTACGCACGCGCGGTCCAGACCTTCGATGAGGAAAGCGATGGCGAAGGCGAGAAACAGGAAGTCCCGCGTGCGTTTCCAGAACTTGAGGAAGAAGACGCCGGCCATGATGGAGCTGGTGACGATAACACCCACTAGAAAACCTCGAATCATCGGGTTCACTCACCTTCCCAGATCAAACCAAAGAGCAGAAGCACCATTCCGATGGTCGCTACGAGGAGCCGCCAGAGATAGAGGTCCACCTGTGGGAGGATCACGAGATCGAGAAATAGAAGCACGCTGGACAAGGTGAGGGCGACGAAGCAAAGGCCGCTCCAGAGCAGAAGACGCTGCCTGGAACGCCAGTACCCGCGTAAAAGCAGGATGGCGCAGCAGGCGCGTACCAGGCTACTCAGGATGTATACAGCTGGTCCCATATCACTCTTCCTCTTTCTTGAACCGGAAGGCTTCGGCGAAGTCCCGAATCGCTGGACCCGCGGCGGCGTGAATCATCCTGGAAATACGAACAAGATCTCTGCGGTAGGCGGCTTCAACGGCCTCGATCAGGCGATCCCGTTTGGCGGAAACGGATTCGTAATGATAAGAATCCGGATCTTCGCGGTTGACGATAAGTCCTCGCCTTGCCAAACGCTGAAGAATAGCATGCGCCGTAGCAGGGGCCACGTATAAAGCGTGTGCCATCTCTTCCGCCGTCCATTCCTTCGGACGGCTGTTCCAGAGCAACAGCAGGGCCTCAAGATGAGGAACGGTGTCCATTTCCTGCAGGATGAACTGGTCGACTTCTTTGCTGAGGGAAAGGTCTTCGTCCATCGCACGGGCCTGATGGTCAGTATAACCGCGTCCCGCAGGCTCGAATCGAATGTTCCGCTCGAGCCAGACCAATGGACGACAAAGAAAAGACGCGACCGAAGTCGCGTCCTCTCTCATGGCGGAGAATCGAGTTACGCCGCGGCTTTCTCGCGTTTGGATTTCGCTTCGCTGAGAGCTGCCTTGGCCTGGATGGCAAGCGCGGCGAAACCGGCGGCGTCATTGGCGGCAATGTCGGCAAGGATCTTGCGATCGAGGCTGTTGCCGGCGAGCTTCAGCCCGTTAATGAACGTCGAGTAGCTCATACCGTTGATCCGGCACGCGGCATTGATGCGGACGATCCACAGAGCGCGATACTGGCGCTTCTTCTGTTTGCGGCCGGTATAGGCGAACTTCAGCGATCGCTCGACAGCTTCCTGAGCTGCCTGATAGAGCTTGGATTTGGTGAGGAAGTAACCGCTCGCGCGTTTGAGGATCTTCTTGCGGCGGTCGTTGCGTTTGGTACTCCGCTTGACACGGGGCATCGTGCTTCTCCTTTTGCGTACATCGCGGCGCTTCTGCGCCATCTGGGTAAAGCCCGGCTGGAGGCAAGGTGGCCTCTTCACACAGGCTAGGCAACTTCAAGTCTCGGTGGAATCTCTATCGTGATTCCAGGGGCCGGAACGCTTTGACTGACCCTTTGTTCATGAGAACGGCTCGACTTGAAAAACTCAACTCCCTCTATCCTAAAGAAACCGTCTGTCCGATTCTCTTCAGGCGTAGGGAAGCATACGTGCGACTTTAGCGTGATCCGCCTCCGAGACCAGAACCGAACCGCCGAGGTGGCGCTTGGTTTTCGTAGCCTTCGAGGTAAGGATGTGGCGCATTTTGGACTGGCCGCGTTTGAACTTGCCCGTGCCTGTCTTATGGAAGCGCTTGGCGGCGCCCGAGTGTGTTTTCAACTTTGGCATTTGTGTTCCTGACTGTTTCTGGACAACTTACCGAGTATATACGAAATTAGGCCATTACCCCACTCCAAGCCTTCCCATGGGGCCGATTTTGATCGTCTTCCCCGGCTGAACCAGACATGAAAATGACCCTCCGAAGAGGGTCATTGGCTTAGCTCTGGCGAGCACGCTTTTTCTAAGATGTCTGTCCTGGTCTTTCCAGGTTTGGGAGGGCTGCAGGAATGTTTTAGCCCTTGGGGCCTACGGTAACGCTACCACCGCTGCCGGTCGAGCTACCGCCACCAGTGGAGCTGCCGCCCCCGGTTGAGCTGCCGCCGGTCGAGCTGCCTCCATGGTTGCAGTCATGGCCGCCGCTATTGCGGTTATGGTCGCAGTCCTTGTCTTTATCTTTGTCGTGATCGGTATGGTTGCAGAAACCGAAGAAGGACCACGAATGGCTATCGTGATCGCAAGCAAATGCGGAGGTTGCAGGAGCAAGCAGTGAAATACCAACAATCGATGCAGCAATCAAGCGAGTCAACTTCATGTGGGTCACCTCTGGTAAACCTTTAGTAACGAACTAGAGGGAGAATACCAATAGTTACGGGTTACGGCAGTAACACTTTCGGGTAAGGCGATACCCTGTTCAGGTGGCACCCGCATCGGCTCGGAAATTGGCCGTAATCGATCCTGAAAATCCCGAACCTCGGAGGATTCGCGACCCTTTTCCAAGCCATTTTGCGTGGTATACTTGAGACACGGAATGACCGGCCAAAACCTGTGTAAAACGCTGGAATAGCGGGGGTTTCCGCACAACGCGCAGACACAGGAAAAAGCCGGAAATCCGGTATATTCAGCAACCGCTGAACGGAGATACATGGCATCGACTGCAATCCCTACCGAAGGCGCTCTTTTAGAGCTGGAAGCCGGTCCAATCAAGAACGTTCCCACCCGTAAAAAGGAGGGTGGCGGCTATTCCGCCGAAAACATTACCGTCCTTGAAGGTCTGGCGGCGGTCCGGCTCCGTCCGGCCATGTATATCGGCTCGACCGGAGAGATGGGATTGCACCATCTTGTCTATGAGGTCGTCGATAACTCGGTCGATGAAGCGCTGGGCGGCCATGCAACCCGGATCGATGTCACCATCCATGTCGACAATTCAATTACAGTGGTCGACGACGGGCGCGGAATCCCGGTAGACGACAAGGTGATCAACGGCGAAAAGATGCCGGCCGTGCAGGTCGTCCTGACCATGCTCCATGCTGGTGGCAAATTTGACGCGTCCAACTATAAGGTCTCGGGCGGCCTGCACGGTGTCGGCGTAAGCTGCGTCAATGCACTGAGCGAAGAGTTCGACGTCGAGATCTGGCGTGACGATTTTGCCTGGGAGCAGGACTATGCCAAAGGCGCGCCCATCTCGAAGCTCCGCAAGATGGGTCCAAGCAAGCGGAAGGGCACCAAGGTTCATTTCCTGCCCGATAAATCCATCTTCACCGTGACCGAGTTCAACTACGACACGCTGGCCCAGCGGCTGCGCGAACTCGCCTTTCTCAACAAAGGCCTCGAGATTCACCTCACCGACGAGCGCACCACCGACACCAAGACCGGCGAAAGCAAGCATCAGGAGTTCAAATACATCGGCGGCATCGCCGAATTCATCAAGCACCTGAATAAAGGCAAGCAGGTTCTGCACGACAAGCCCATTTACATGGAGGCTGAGCGCGATGGCGTGGCCATGGAAATCGCGCTGCAATATAACGACGCCTATTCCGAGACCGTCTTTACCTTCGCCAACAACATCAACACCGTCGATGGCGGAACCCATCTCTCCGGCTTCAAGACCGCGCTGACCCGCACCATCAATGCCGCCGGCCAGTCGCTCGGACTATTCAAGGACGTGAAGGAAAATCTCAGCGGCGATGACGTTCGCGAAGGACTCGTCGTCGTCATCAGCGTCAAGCTTTCGCAGCCGCAGTTCGAAGGCCAGACTAAGGGCAAGCTGAACTCCGATATCGCCGGAACCGTGCAGGCCTTCGTCAATGAGCGGCTCGGCGGATTTCTGGAGCAGAATCCCTCCGTCGCCAAGAAGATCATCAACAAAGCGATCGACGCAGCCCGCGCCCGTGAAGCCGCCCGCAAGGCCCGCGACCTGACCCGCCGCAAAGGCGCGCTCGACGGCGGCGGTCTGCCGGGCAAACTCGCCGACTGCAGCGAGCGGGAGCCCGACCGCTGCGAGCTCTACCTCGTCGAGGGCGAATCGGCAGGCGGCACCGCCAAACAGGGCCGCGACCGCAAGTTCCAGGCGATCCTTCCGCTCAAAGGCAAGATCCTCAACGTCGAAAAAGCCCGCTACGACAAGATGCTCGGCCATGAAGAGATCCGCGCCATGATCACCGCCCTCGGCTGCGGCATCGGCAAGGACGACTTCGACGCGACCAAACTGCGCTACGGCAAACTCATTCTGATGACCGATGCCGACGTCGACGGATCGCACATTCGCACGCTGCTGCTCACCTTCTTCTTCCGCCATATGACAGAGCTGATCAAGCGCGGCCATGTCTACATCGCCCAGCCCCCGCTCTATCGCATCAAAAAGGGCAAGTTCGAGCAATACATCAAGGACGACCGCGAATACGTCAGCGTGATGGTGAAGCGCGCCTCCGACGGCATGATCATCCGCTACGGCGATGGCGGCGCGAAGCTCGAAGGCGCAGCGCTGACAAAGTACATGGGACAGCTGAACGACTATCTCGGATTCTTCGACAAGGTGCAGAAGCGGTTGCGCAATGAAGATGTAACTCAGGCGTTCGCAGAGTTGTTCGCGCAGGAGGGCAAGGACTCTGCCCGCCGCGTGGACTTCGAATCTCCTGCCAAGCTGGAAAAAATGCGCCAGCGGCTGGCAGCAATGCAGAAGATTTATCAGTTCAAGAATGTCGGCGATGTCGTCCTGGACGAAGAGCACAAGAGCTACTCCGTCAGCTACACCGACGCGCAGGGCGCAGTGCGGACCATCGACTGGGCGCTGGCCTCTGCTCCCGAGAGCCGGCAGATGCTGGCCAAGCATGCGCAGATCAGAGAGCAGCTCGTCGCCCCGTTCCTCATTGAGTATGCGGCGAAAACGAAAGCAGAGGCCGCTGCGGAAGAAGCCGAAGAGATCGCATCGGAAGAAGGCGTCGCCGGGAACGCCGCAGCTCCAGGCACAGTTGCCGAGACGAAGGCGGCAAAGCGCTCCAGCAAGGCGTCACTGGACCCCGTCGAGAAAAAGACGGCTCGCGAGGTCTTCGAATACGTCATCGAACAGGGGCGCAAAGAGTATCAGGTCCAACGCTACAAGGGCCTGGGCGAGATGACCGCGCCACAGCTCTGGGAGACCACCATGGACCCCGATCGGCGCACGCTGCTGCAGGTAAAGCTCGAAGATATTGCAGCCTGTGAGGAGATCTTCACCACACTGATGGGCGAGGACGTTGAGAGCCGTAGGAAGTTCATCGAGGAAAACGCGCTGGATGTGAAGAACCTCGATATCTAGGTGTTCTCTTGACCTACTGGCGCTGCCAGATTTCGTCTCGATTCGAGAACACATGAACACGCGCATAGTGACTGGTTAGATAAGCGCGGAACGCTCTGAGATAGCCTTGCTGGTTGGCTCCATTGACCGGAGTATCCAATAGGGGACTCCAGAGGATGTATTTCACCTGCTTCTGCTCTACCTGTTCTATGGCCGGCGGACCGAACGGAGAAGCGGGCGTCTGATCTGGCCATAGCCCTTCAACAAAGACAGGACTGCGCAGATCCAAAGGCGGATAAACATTTGGCCATGACGTTTGAAGAAAATAGTCTCCCGGTCTTGTATGCTGCATGATCCAGGGGTACTCCTCGTAGTCCTTATCCGAAAGAAATGCTCGTCCGGCAGGCAGCTCTGCTACTTGATGCAATTGACGACGTCTTAGCCGGATTTGAGCGATGGCAAGGCAAGCGAGGCTACAGTACAGAACGATCATGAGGCAGCGACGCAACCGCCTCCTCCTGACAAGTTCAAGCTTCCACACAAACAGCACAATCGCAGGCATGGACGCCGCGTAAAGCCTGATCCAGTTTAATCGTGTAAAGATCTCCAAAAAGAAGAGCTGGCCCATGATTGCGAGAAACGCAACACGGATGTCCCGATCCTGCAGTACGCCTGCAAGACGGCGTCGCAGGCAAATCACGAGCGCCAGAGGGCATGCAAAAAGCAACAGGCAATACATAAAAAAACGTTGAGCCAGTTGGGGCAGGCTTCCGGTTGCTAACGTCTCTCTATCGCCAGGAAACAGTAGACCGCGTGTTGCATCAATGTGATGAAAGGGGAAGGTTATCTGGAAATAGCAAAAACTCTTCCACCCTACACTTGAAATGAAAGGAATGCTCAACACGAACCAGATCGCGCCGAATGCACATAAAAGTACCATCTGTTGAAAGAAGACGGCCTTCCACCGGCTTTCATCGAAAGACCGGCTCCATAGAAGCGCCAATAACAATCCAATGACGGCTGCACATCCCGTTGTTTGCGTAAAAAACGAAGCAACTCCAGCCAACACTCCAGCGCTTATAACTCGCCCGACCGTTCTGGCCGGCATCATCATGCTTATGGAACAAAGTGCAGCAAGCACGCTGAACCAGTGATGGGTTGCTTCTAAAGTGCCCCCATAAACCAGAACCAGAAAAAGCAGCGCAGGCAGTAAAGCCAGATTTCGCCCCATGAGCTGCTTTGCAAGGTAGAAACACATCCAGCAGAGCGCTGTCCCCAGAATGAGGGACGCAGCATTCATTACCCAGATGTAGGTGCCGAACAGCTTAAAGGCAAAGAAGTAGAGAATATCCAGTCCGGGTGGAGTGAATTGAAGGAAATCCCTGTATGGCTGCTCTCCATGCAGCATCCGCAGAGCGTATTGCCAGAAAAACGTCTGGTCTCCTTCGATCAAAAAAGGCACATTCGGAAAAACAAACAGGTTGGCGTACAGATAGAGCGGGACACAAATCAAGAGGACCAGTTCTATCCAATAGCGTCTTCCAAATGCCGCAAAGCCTGATTGCTCCTGTGAGTGATCGGGCTGCCTCATAAAATGGCTTCTCGCGTTAATGACAGTCCCTTCCATTTGCCGACGATTCTCAAAAAGCATCATAGTTAATAATCTGCAGGCTTGCATTTTCTTTATCAGGGACTTTCATGCACACTCAGAAGATGGTGCGTGTCGGTGTCGATGAAAATCTTGCCCAGGAGTTGCTGGTCGACTTTCCACGTGAAGCGGAGATCGTGCGGATAGCCCGCCATCCTGCAGGAGTTCAGGATGTCGACTTCTGGATCATTCCGTTTGCGCGCAAGAGTGCGCAGCAGGCATTTCAGCACCTCCGCGGCGTGAGGGCCGTGCAATCCATGATGGCCGGCGTGGACTGGATTACTCCATGGCTTCCGAAAGAGATCGTCTTGTGCGATGGGCGCGGCCTCCACGACATCTCAGCCTCCGAGTGGGTGCTGACCGCGATCCTGACGTCGCTGAAGCGCTTTCCCTACTATCGCGATATGCAGTTGCAACGCGAGTGGAAGGGGCAGGCCTCTGTTCCGGATGGATTCATGAAGGTAGTGGGAGCGCAGGTCGGCCAGTACGCAGTTTTAGGCGACGACCTCGCAGGCAAGACTGTGTTGATCATTGGCTACGGATCGATTGGCGCGGCGATTGAAGCCCGGCTTGCACCCTTCGACGTGAAGATCGTTCGTCTGGCGCGAAGTGCGCGGCAGAATCCTCAAGTGTTTTCTGTCAGCGATTTGCGCCGGCTTTTACCGGAAGCGGATGTTGTCGTGGCGATCGTGCCGCTGACCGCGGAGACTCGCGGACTGATCGGAGCAGCGGAACTGAGCCTGATGAAACCGGGCGCGTTGCTGGTGAATGCAGCGCGAGGCCCGGTAGTCGCGGCGGAAGCGCTCCTCGAGGCCCTGCAGCAGCACCGGATACGTGCCGTCCTCGATGTCACAGACCCCGAGCCGCTGCCTGCGGAAAATCCGCTCTGGACAGCACCCAACTGTATGATCACGCCGCACGTCGGAGGATCGACCCCCGAATTCATTCATCGCGCCTTTCGCTTCGGAGCGGACCAGGTGCGGCGCTTTATCGATGGAGAAGAACTGAAAAACGTTGTCACCGACGCTGGCTACTGACGCAACGACCAACCCTGACTTTATAACAGCCTTCCACGCCACCCTCTTCGGGCTTAGATCAGTCCGCGCCTAAATGAGATTGAGTCTTTCGTCCTCCTCTTCTTCATCTTCATCTTCATTTTCATCCTCATCCTCATCGTCCTCATATTCGTCGTCTGCTTCCTCGTCTAAATCGTCGTCTTCGTCCTCATCTTCTTCGAGGTCATCATCGTCATCTTCACTTTCATCTTCATCGTCATCCTCTTCCTCTTCGTTTTCGGAATCAGTACGTCCCCCCGCGGCGCGGAGGATCTCTGCTCCGGCAGATTCGAATGAGCCGGTTGAATGATCCGGCGGAGGCATGTGGGCCAGACCCAGGCTGAGGAAGCTTGCGTTGAAATCGATCGATTGTGTGTCGGGCGCCATGAAAATCTCTCCTGTTGAAAAAATATGTACTGGGATAGATGCAACAGAAGGAAAAAGGTGAGTGTGAAATTCTTATTTTCGCGGATTTAGAAGTTCAGCGGAATCTGCCGCTTCTGTTCATACATGCGCTGGTCGGCCAACCGGCGAAGCAGCACCTCATCGGAGGCATCATCGGGGTAGATGGCCACGCCGATGCTCCCCGCAATTCTAAGTGCGTTCCCATTAATCGTAACCGCCTTGCGCAGAGCGCTTGTGATCCGAGCCGCGCTGGCATCGGACACAGCCTTTACCGGCTGATCTCGAGGCAGGTCCGTGGCGATGATGATGAACTCGTCGCCGCCGAGCCGTGCCAGGGTATCCGGCGGACGGATCGCGCTGCGGAGGTTTGTCGCGATGTGCCGAAGCAACTCGTCGCCAACATCATGGCCGTGCGTATCATTAATCCGCTTGAAACCGTCGAGGTCGATCATCAGAAGCGCGGTGCGAGTGTCGTTGAGCTGCGACTGCGCGATGGCCGCGGCCAGCCGATCCTCGAAGAGACGCTGGTTGGGAAGCCCCGTCAGGTGGTCATGAAACGCGTACCACTCGTTTGTCGAGATCTGCTGTTCAAGCAGCACCAGAAGCATGCCGATGGTGACCAGAAACTTCTGCAGATTCCAGATCTCATCGGCGATGGCATCATACCCCGGACGGTTGGTAACCCAGGAATGAAAGAGAAAGACCAGCGACCAGACCATGAATCCGACGACGATAGCAACTTTGCCCAGACTCTTTCGCGGCAGGCTGAGCTGAAAGACTACAGCCGTCGCAAAATAGAATACGAAGAGCACAAAATAAGCAGCATCGCGAAAGGAGCCGCTGGAAACGAAGAGCCAGATAGGAACCCAGGCGCCAAATTGAATTAGAAGAACCCACCACCCTCTGCCCAGATCCCACGAGCGAGCAACAGCAAAGGCGCTGACGATGCCGAGACACAGGCCGCCAGCGGCAATGGCGTGATATCCGTATGGATTGTGGATCCCCAGACCGTAGATCGTGAGCAGCGCGATAGGCGGCAGGGAGTTGACAACCAGATATTGAAGCGAAGGCCTTCGAGGAAAGATATCTCTGCCGGATGCCCATAGAAAGATGGCGCCTGCAATGTAAAAGCAATTCAATGCTACGACATGCGCGGCGACTCGCCATGGCCCGGGAGAAGGATATGCGGCGTGGACTATAGCCTCAAAAAAAATGTAGAGGAGCCCGATGAGCCAGAGATTCACCGCCCCGCGCGGATGACGCCTGCGGAGAAAGTAAAGGATGCCAAGCAACATTGCCATTGCAGC
This sequence comes from Edaphobacter sp., assembly GCA_036267495.1. Lineage (GTDB taxonomy): Bacteria > Acidobacteriota > Terriglobia > Terriglobales > Acidobacteriaceae > Edaphobacter. The sequence continues at coordinate 3,823 of DATAVY010000143.1, read as the reverse complement.
CAGATCGGGTAACAGTAAGTAGTTCATCAATCCTTGGTGTAGCTTTTGGCCGGCGTGCTGGCGCGATAAATCAATAATTCCTGGGGGAGGAATTGCTTATGATGGAACACTCTCGTTCAAGAGCGCAAATCGTGCTGTGGATTAACTATCTCACCCCTCGGCGAAGGGCTGAAGTTGCTTTTCGGTAGGCGCAGTCGTAACCAGGCTGACCAGGGCCAGGCATAATAGCGATGCCAGAAGCGCGGGAAGAATTGCGTCGCGAGAGGCGACAGCGCCAGGCAGATGCGCTTTGACGAACTGCGTATCCCAGAAGACGGTGACGAAGGTGCCGGCGAAGATGCTCGAAACCGCAGCCGCGGCAGTCGCCCGCTTCCAGAAAAACGCGGCCAGAATGACCGGAGTGAGCGCGGCCGAATAAATGGTGTAGGCGTACAGCGCCTTCTCCAGCACCGAGTGGGTGCCAAGGGATTGATAGAGCGACCAGCATCCAAGCAGCACGACCATAAACCGGCTGACGATAAGAATATTGCTGTTCGAGGCTTCCGGTCTCACGTAGCGGACATAGACATCGTTGATGAGATTGGTCGCCGGCGAAAAAAGAAAATTATTCGCAGTGGAGATCACCTTCGCGAAGATAGCGCCGACCATGATAGCGCCCAGCAGACGCGGAAGCCCGTGCAGCGCAGTGTAGGCCAGAATCTCCCGGGGGGCTTCGCTGACCTCTCCCGTTGGAAACAGCGAAGATCCGACGACAGCGAGAGCAACGATGACCGTCTCCAGAATAAGAATGCCGATGAACCAGCCGACGACGGCCCGGGTGGCGTCCTTCTCCGATTTCGCCGAAAAGAATTTCTGATACATCGACTGATTGCCGAGCATCAGGAGGCACGTCGGAAGGAAAAGTTCGAGCGCGCGCGTGACGGAGAAGTCGCCGAACACTTGAAAATGCGTCGCGGGCAGCGAGGCCCTCACAGCAGACCATCCGCCCGCGATATGCGTGAGGACAGGAAGAGCCGCGATCAATGCCACCGTGGCAAGCACGCCGATCGCGAGATCCATATAAGCAACCGAGCTCATGCCCGCAATCGCGGTGAAGACAATAACGAAGACTGCAATAATCTCCTGGCCATGCCGCGCCGTAATCGAAGGAAAGATCAGGTGCAGGATATCGCCTCCGCCGATGAACTGATAACTGGTAATCGCAGTGTAGGCGAAGAGAACGGCAATCACTCCGAGGACGCGCGCAGTCTGGTTATAGCGCGCTTCCAGCAGATCGGGAATGGTGAACTGGGCGAACTTCCGCGCGCGCGGCGCAATGAAATAAATCAGCACCAGCCCCGCCCAGCCGCCCGCAGCCTGCCATAGCGCGGGAAAACCGTGCTTATAAGCATTCTCCGCACCAGCGAGAAGCGAGCCCGAGCCAATCCACGAACTGAGCAGTGTGAAGATGAGGACGATGGCAGGAAGAGACCGGCCCGCGACAAGGTAGTCGGCCTTGGTCTTCACCTTGCCGAGACGGCCGAGCGAGACACCGAGAAGAGTGAGAACGATGAGGCCGATTACGATCGCATAGACATTCATGGGCTGGGGACAAGTGTACGTGGTCGCGCGAGCCCCGCACCGGCGATCGCGGTTCCTGCTCGCGAATGCCGCCGGGGCAAGGCGACTAATGAAGTTCTACCAGACCTTGCAGGCTGGCGCGTGAACCATCGGTTGACCCGCCTTGCAGCTGAAGGCGCGCTGGAACTCCGGCAGATTCGACACCACGCCATTGATGCGCGCGAACCCCGGAGAATGCGGATCGGTAATCGCATTCACGCGCAGGTTCTCCGGCCGTTCGTTCTCGCACGCCCACTGCGCCATGCCGACAAAGAATCGCTGGTCCGGCGTGAAGCCCTCCGCATTCGCCAGCTTCTTGCCCTCCGTCTGTTTTTTCCATGCGATATACGCGATCAAGGTTCCGCCCAGGTCGGCCACATCCTCTCCACTCGTCAGCTTGGAGTTGATGTGAATGTCATCGACCACGATGTAATCCGCATACTGATCGCGGATACAGTTGATGCGATCTTCAAAACCCTTCGCATCGGCCGGCGTCCACCAGTCGCGAAGGTTGCCCTTGGAGTCGAACTGCCGCCCTTCATCGTCGAAGGCATGCGTCAGCTCGTGCCCGATCGTCGCGCCGGTGTTGCCGTAGTTCGGCGCGTCGTCGAGCTTCGGATCGTAGAGCGGCGGCTGCAGCACGCCCGCGGGAAAATTAATGTCGTTCATCTGCGGATTGAAATACGCGTTGACCGTCGGCGGCGTCATCCCCCACTCCGTCAAATCGACCGGTTTACCCAACTTGTTCCAACGCCGTGCATCTTCAAAGCGATACGACCGCAGCGTATTGCCGATGTAGTCGTCCGCCTTCACATCGAGCTTCGAATAGTCGCGCCATTTGTCCGGATAGCCGATCTTGTTGCGAATGACGTGCAACTTCCGCAGCGCCTCCTGCTTCGTCTCCGGACTCATCCAGTCGAGGTTTTCGATCTCGTGCTGCATGGCCGTCTCGACCTGTTCGGTCATCAGCTGCGTCTTCGCCTTGGTATCGGCGGTGAAGGTGCGTTTAACGAACTCCTGTCCCAGCGCTTCGCCCAGGTTGCGGTCGACCGCGCGGGTGCAGGTCTTCCAGCGCGGGGGCATCACGGGCACTCCGCGTAGCGTCGTCGAGTAGAAATCGAAATCCGCCTGCTCGAACGGATGCGCAAGGTAAGGCGCAGCCGCGGTGAGGAAATGAAAACGCAGATAGGCGCGCAAAGCCTCCACCGGCTCCATCGTCAGCGTCGTCTGCACGGCCTTCATAAAGTTCGGCTGCGAGACATTAAGTTTGGCCGTGCCCGGCGCTCCCTGTTCCGCCAGGTAATGCGGCCAGTCGATGGCTGGAGCGATCTGCCCAAGTTCGGCCACCGTCATCATGTGATACGTGTTGTGCGGATTGCGCCGTTGCACCCGCGTCAGCGACGCCGTGGCCAGCGCTGTCTCAATGCGAAGAATCGCATCGGCGTCCGCCTTCGCCTGTTCGGCGGTCTCCCCGCTCAATCCCAGCAACTTCTGGATGTAAGCAACATATTGTTCGCGCAGCTTCACGCTTTTGGCATCGGTCTTCAGGTAATAATCGCGGTCCGGAAGCCCCAGTCCGCCCGCGCCGAGTTCGACGATGATCAGCGAGGAATCGATCGCGTCCTGGCCGGTGCCTGAGCCGAAGAAAAAGCCGCCGGGATACTCATGATGCAGATCGCTGATCGCGGCAACAAGCTCCGGCCTCGTCTTCAGCGCGTCGATCCGCGCAAGCGCCGGCTCTACCGGCTTCATGCCAAGCGCATCGATCGCCCCGGTATTCATGCACGCGGCGAAATAGTCGCCCACCTTCTGCTGCACCGGAATGCGGTTCTTCGCCTTGGCGTCAGCCTCCAGAATGCCCCATAGAAACTGCTGGTTCTCATTGCCCAGCTTGGCGTACACACTCCACCCGGACTGGTCCGCGGGAATCGGATTGTTCTTCAACCAGCCGCCACAGGAGAACTTATAGAAGTCCACGCAGGGATCGACCGAGCGGTCTAGGCTCGTGACGTCGAGCGACGGCGTGTAGGGCATCGCCTGTATCGGCTGGGCCGCGGGTTGTTGTTGTGCGGAGGCGCAAAGGGTAGCGAGCAAGAGTACGGTCGACCCGAGGACGGCCAGAGGCTTCGAAGACATGGATTCTCCTGTGTGCATCATCCTACCTGCAACACTGCCTGTACCGTCAACTTCATTCGAACCGGAAAGCGGGGACCGATCCCCGGGA
>DATAVY010000142.1:0-4249 GCA_036267495.1 Edaphobacter sp. | reverse complement strand
ACGCGGGCAGCGGCCACTTCGTGGCGGGTATACCGCTTCGCGTGGCGCTTCCGTTGGTCGCGAGGAATGATCGTGCCGACCAACGGGAGGACCGATGTAGCTAGTTGCGCCGAGACCGGTACACGCGTCACGAAGTGACCGCTCTCCGCGCAGGAGGCCCGTCCGGCAGGACATAGGGGTTTAGCTCAGGGTCTCCATCAGTTTGTTGATAGTGCGGTTGAGGTCTTTGTCGGCGCGGCGTTGTTCGTCGATCTTGGCGATCGAGTGCATGACCGTGGTGTGGTGCTTGCCACCGAACTGGCGTCCGATCTCGGGGAGCGAGGCCTCGGTCAACTGCTTGGCGAGATACATGGCGATCTGGCGCGGCACGACGATCTGGCGAGAGTTGTTCTTCTGCTTGAGTTCGGCGACGCGCATGCCGAACTGCTCGGCGACACTGCGCTGAATGGTCTCGATGGTGATCTTGCGGACCTGGGTGTCGATGAACTGCTTGAGGCACTGCTGGGTGACGGGAAGGGTGATCTCGACGCCATGCATGCTGCACCAGGCGATGAGGCGGACGAGGGCGCCCTCGAGCTCGCGCACGTTGGTGCGGACGTTCGAGGCGATGAACATCGCGACTTCGACGGGAAGCGAGGTCTGCTCGCTCTCGGCCTTCTTCTGCAGGATGGCGACTTTGGTTTCGAGGTCCGGCGGTTGAATGTCGGCGATGAGGCCCCACTCGAAGCGCGAGCGGAGGCGGTCTTCGAAGTCGGCGAGTTCTTTGGGAGGCCGGTCGCTGGCGATGACGATCTGCTTCATGCTCTCGTGCAGGGTGTTGAAGGTATGGAAGAACTCTTCCTGGGTGCGTTCTTTGCCGGCGAGAAACTGGATGTCGTCGATGAGCAGGACGTCGACGTTGCGGAACTTGTCGCGGAAGCCGGTCATCTTGTCGTAGCGGACCGAGTTGATCATCTCGTTGGTGAACTTCTCGCCGGAGACGTAGCTGATGGAGGCGTGGGGCTGGCGGCGTTTCACGTCGTGGCCGATGGCATGCATGAGGTGGGTCTTGCCCATGCCGACGCCGCCATACAAAAAGAGCGGATTGTAGGCTTTCGAGGGCCGCTCGGCGACGGCCTGGGCGGCGGCCATGGCGAACTGGTTGCCGCTGCCGATGACGAAGGCGTCGAACTGGTAGCGGGGATTGAGTTGCGAGGCTGCGCTCCAGTCGAAGCGGGCCTGCTCGGGGGCCGGCCCTCCGGAGAGGGTGCCGTTATGGCCGGTACGGGCGTGGCGCGGGGCGCTCTGGCTATGGCTGGGGACGGGGGCGAATCCGCCGTCTTCGCGCACCTTGGGGGTGCGGGGATCCTGTTCGGGCGTGCTGAACGTCACCGATTCGACGTCGAGGCCGAGGTTATCGATGGCTTCCTGGATGAGATCGGCGTAGCGGTCGCCGATGTGTTGAAAGTCGGCGGAGGGGATGCGCACAAAAAGTTTTTTGCCTTCGAGATGGGAAAATCTTGTCGGCTTCAGCCATGTTTCGTAGGACTGGCGATTGATCTTCTTCTCGAGCGCAGCGAGAATGCGGACCCAATAATTCAATACGGCGGTGGCCGTCGGAACGAATGACATTCTTGAGCTTCCTTTGTCTCGTTTCCTGTTTCAACCAGACAGTGGCACTTCGTCAAAGATAAGCAAACAGCGAATAGGAGTTTAATCCTGCCGGAGTGAGCAAGAGGAAATCTCCCGAGTTGCCAGAAGTCTCTTCGTAGATGCCCGGTCGTCGATGTTGGAATCGAAGATCAGGCGGCGAAGAGGAGTTGTTCAACCGAAGCAGAGTGCGGGACTGCTGGACGTGCAGAAAAACGTCTTACTAAACGGAGTCGATAGTAGCACGGATAACGCGGCCTTCTTCCATGCTATCTTTCAAAAATTTTAAGTTGCACCATTCGCGGTGAAGAAGAGAAATTATCGGGCTCGATTGCGAATTTTTTTTGCGAGGTGGCAAATTTGGCTCTACACCTGCGAGACATCTTGTGGTATCGGAGGAGTGAAGCAGTAGGCCATGGCGATTCTGTTCCATGCGTTGATGGAAGCGATGGCTGCGGTGAGGAATGCGAGTTCGCTCTCATGGAATTCTTTCGTCGCAGCGTGATAACTTTCATCGCTTATGCCAAGAGGCGTTACGCGAGTGAGCGCTTCGGTCCAGGTGAGCGCTGCCTTTTCTCTTGCAGTGAAGACATCGGCTTCGCGCCACACGGAGAGGAGATCGAGTTTTGTCCGGGGGAGGCTGAGCTTGCGCGCGGCGTTGAGATGGTATTGAACGCAGAAGGCGCAGCCGTTGATCTGCGAGACGCGGATCTTGATCAGCTCGGTGAGTGCCTTGTCGAGTCCTGAGTCGGTTACTGCTTTGCTGATCGCAGTCAACGCCGCCGCTATTGCCGGTGCGACTTGGGTAAAGTTTGTGTACTCCAGGCGCGCATTGGTTGCCATCAATATCCCTTTCTTTCTTATCCTACGATTCTTCCGCAGAACCAAACGAAGTAGAGGGGAACAGGAAAATGGGTCGGGCCTTCAGCCCTTTTGGCCGGTGGAGAATCTTACCGAGGGCGATGCGCGGGGCTGGTATGGGTCGCGCCCTTGGCGCTTTGCTTTTTGGAGTTTTACGGGTGGTGGGCAAGTTTGAATCCTGACCGCCGCCGCTGTACGCGTTTGCTGGGAAAATCTTGTTTTATCGGGTATACTCAGAGATTGCTGCTATAGCTAAAAGTTTGAGCGGGAGTGTTCTCCTGCCGCAGGAGTTTTTGTCATGCCGAAGCGTACCTTTCAACCTAACCGCCGCCACCGCTCGAAGACCCACGGGTTCCTCTCCCGGATGAAGACGAAGGCGGGCGCCGCTGTTCTGAGCCGCCGCCGTGCCAAGGGCCGTCACAAGATTGCCGTCAGCGCCGGTTTCCGCGACTAGTTGCTTTCAGACGATGCCTTCGAGCTCCAAATTCGAAGTGCAGCCGGGCCTTCCGGTGCTTAAGGCTCAACCAGCCCCGATCTCGCTCGAAGTTGCGTGTTCCTCTCTCGACGAGCTTTGGTCGCCGCGGGTGGTGGGGCAGGTCAACAATCAATACATCAAGGTGGCCAGGGTGCAGGGCGAGTTTCCCTGGCACTCGCATGAGGACGAGGATGAGATGTTTCTCGTGCTGCGCGGTGTGCTGCGGATCGGCCGGGCTGAAGCCGATGGCGGGCCGGTGTTGGTGCATTCAGGCGAGTTCTTCGTGGTGCCTCGCGGCGTGAGTCACAATACTTCGGCGGAAGAAGAGACCTGGGTTGCGCTGATCGAGACGGTGACAACGCTCCATACGGGCTCCGAGCAGACGCCGCTGACGCGTTCGATCGAGGAGCAGCTGGGGCCTCGGATTTAGAATTCTTTTCTGGAAAAGACGTTCAGCTTTTCGTGACTTCCCAATCACCGGGGCGACTGCCTGGCTACAGAGCTCAGGCCACCGGGTACAGGCCGTAAATCAAGGTCTGACGCAACTACGGCGGCCTTCTCACAAGCAACCAGGTTCCCTTGAACTCAATCTTATGGAATAGATGTCGTGCATTGCGAAAGGGTACGAAGTGCGTTTGCCGGCACAGGAGATGAACTATGGCGAACCAAGGTAATCAGAGCGGTCCTTCCCACGAAGCGCAAGTCAAGGGTGGCCAACACTCGCACGAGGGCAACGAAAGCAGCAGCTCGAAGACGGGAACACAGAATAAGCCCAGTCATGAGGCGTCCGTGAAGGGTGGAGAACACTCGCACTCCGGCGGTGGAAACAAATAACCTGGGGGCATGTAACTGATACGACGAGAGAACCCGCTGCGAGGCGGGTTTTCTGCGTGTGGGAGGAGTGCGGACGGACGCCCTGGGACTATTTCGCTCCATGGATTTGGATTCGTTGAATCCGTTGATCTTGCGATCCGTTGATCTTGCGATCCATGGATTAAGACGGACAACTCCAGACCGCGTCACCTGCTCAAACGGTATATCAGCATCATTCGCGCGTGATCCAAGCGCTGGATGATAGTAGAGGAGTGCATGATATGAACCAGCAGAATCAGTCGAATCAACCGCAACAGGGCAACAAGCCCGGCCAGCCAAATCCGATGCCAAATAAACCCGGTCAGTCGTCTCAGCAGACCAGCGGCGGCCAGCACGATCAATCGACGAACAAGAAATAGGAGCGTTTAACCGTTTCCTCTTCAGCGATCGAAGGCTCGCCTTTTCTGGCGG
>DATAVY010000141.1:0-2612 GCA_036267495.1 Edaphobacter sp. | reverse complement strand
CACGTGCTCATCCCCTACGCCGAGCGCGTCTACTTCGTCGACCTCCAGGTCAAGCAGGCCGAGTTCGCTGTCGAAACCAAGACCCACGACAACGTCTTCGTCCAGATTCCCGTCTCCGTCCAGTACCAGATCCTCGACGACAAAATTTACGACGCCTTCTACAAACTCAGCTCCCCGCAAAAGCAGATCGAGTCCTTTGTCTTCAACTCCATCCTCGGCCACGTCCCCAAGCTCTCCCTCGACGAGACCTTCGAGCAGCAGTCCGGCATCTCCGTCGCCGTCAAAACCGAGCTCGACTCCACCATGTCCGGCTTCGGCTACAACATCCTCAACGCCCTCGTCACCGACATCGTCCCCGACGCCAAAGTCAAAGACGCCATGAACGACATCAACGCCGCCCAGCGCGCCCAGGTCGCCGCCCAGGCCCGCGGCGAAGCCGACAAGATTCTCAAAGTCAAACAAGCCGAGGCCGAAGCCGAATCCAAAGCCCTCCAGGGCAAAGGCATCGCCGCCGAGCGTCAGGCCATCATCGACGGCCTCCGCGCCTCCATCGAAAACTTCCGCGAATCCGTCCCCGGCTCCACCGCCGAAGACGTCATGGCCCTCGTCCTCCTCACCCAGTACTTCGACACCCTCCGCGACATCGGCACCAAGGGCGGCTCCAGCACCATCTTCCTCCCCAACAACCCCGGCGCGGCCAATGATTTTCAGACCCAGATTCTCGCCGGCCTCAAAGGCAGCATGATGGGCAATCTCGCCAGCTCCCCAACTCTGCCCCGCCCCCTCCAGCCTCCCACCAGCTAGGTGTATCGACATCTACCCTTGAGGCTTAAGTGATTGACTGACATAGAAATTGCGATCCTGAGCGGAGCGGTCTCGCAGTCTCATCGCGAGAGGCGCGATCGAACAGCCTGTCCTGAGCTTGTCGAAGGAACCTGCGGTTTGCTCGCACCGCATATCTCTCGGGCCATTCCCCGTAGTCCCACTGTGGCTCTATAAACCGATAACACCCTGGTCCGCCCAAGCCAAATCCATAAAATCCATCTCCATTTACAAAGAAATTACTTTCGCCACACCCATTTCCAGCATCTCACTCGCGAGGTCTGGAAAATCGATCGCGTCGCGAGAAGACGATCTTCCTGCCCACCAGGCACTTTCCCCGAGGAGACCGTCCCCGATGCTTCGATTTGCATGCCCAAAAATGAAAGATCTCGCCACCACGATGCGAGAGAAATACGACCTGCGCAGCAAAATGATCCTCCGCAACCGTTCCGATGCGGAGATGCTCAGGTTGGAATATGACCTCGTCCACATCCATCGCATGATCGCCCGCCATCGCCGCAACTGCGCTCATTGCAGGCCGCAGATGAGTGTCGCGAAGCCTCCAACTATTGGTTACAGTCAGCTCCCCGGAGGAAAGTCCTTCGTTTCCTACGATATGGCCAGTTGAACCAACGTTCTGCTCTGTTACCAGGGAACCCCGGAGTTGCGATGCTTCAACAGACTCTCCTCATGGGAGCCGGCGGACTCACGCGTCCTCCCGTAAGGAGCCCGCAAAATCACTTGCTGATAACACACCTCTTCGGCTAAATTGATTTCCAAAAAACAGGTTCTGTCGGGCTGCCGACAGTGTAAGGTGCGCGATGTCGGCTAATCTTTCCAGACGCGCGCAAGCTATGCCTCTATTTTTGGAAATGGGTCATGCAGGAAAAACTTCTTATCTACGGGAACGACTCGATGTTGCTCACCACCCGCCGTATCATCCTTGAAAAAGCGGGATACGAGGTTGTCACCGTTGCGGCATTTTCCGAGGCCATGATGCTTTTGGTCAGTCGGCCATTCGACCTTCTCATCCTCTGTCAGAGTCTGACCCAGGAAGAACGCCGTGGAATGCTCGAGTCCGCCACGGCCATCGACCCAAATTTGAAGTGCGCCGTCCTCCAGTTCACCGGCAGCCACACGAAAATAGCCAACGAGGAGACCGTCGAGGGGCTGCGCGGACCGACGAATCTCATCGAATCTATCCGTCGTATGCTCGCACCCCGCTCCATCTCCGGCACTGTCGGCCAGTCAACCGAGGCCAACTAGTCGCCCCTAGGATGCATCCATTGGGGTGAACGAAAATCCGCCCTCGTTCGGTGATGGGTTCAAAGGTTCTCGCTTTGAATAGCAAAACATCGTCCAGCAACGATCTCCTTTGCCCCATCCAGTCGCTCTTCAATCTGGTCTACCTCACCATGCAGAATTCGGACAATCAACATCAGGTAGAGAAGTACATGGCAATGGCAGATATGGAGCTGCTTCGTCTCTCCGAAGCCGCCCTCCAGATTGTTCTTCCCGGTACGCGGTTCGTCGACGGCGCATCGGACGAAGACTGAACAAGCGCTCCTCGCCTCCTCAAAGGTTCCGATTTCAAACGCTCCAATCATTTTCACTTGCTTTCGGACGTAAGCCCATGCTCTGGCTTAAATTATGACTTCAAATGTCCGATCGCTTGAGCAGGTAGTCCAGCCCGCAAGTGCGAAACCAGCGATAGCCGTATGGTTCAAGCTGCAGGAAATGCCGCCCGTTCGAATCAGGCTGACTATGATCTCTGGATAAAAGATTGGCCA
>DATAVY010000140.1:0-6332 GCA_036267495.1 Edaphobacter sp. | reverse complement strand
GCGTAGGGGGAGCCCTGGGCGTAGAGAACTTTGGCATTGGAAAACTGCTTAATGATGCCGTCGACGGGCATGACGGGATCTTTGGGGACAGCGTTATAGTTGCCTTCGATGGCGGAGAGCTCGGCGGCATTGGGGCCGATGACGGCGATGGTTTTGATCTTCGAAGGCGCGAGCGGAAGGATGTTGTTGCTGTTTTTGAGGAGGACCATGGACTCGCGGGCGGCCTTGAGAGCGAGCGTTGCGTGAGCGGGTGAGTTGACTTCAGAGAACGGGACTTTGGACCAGAGCATCTTTTCCGGCGGATCAAACAGGCCGAGTTTGAAGCGCGCGAGGTATAGGCGCTTGAGAGAGACGTCGAGCTGGACTTCGGTGATAAGACCTTTTTTTATGGCGTCGGTGAGGGCGAGATAAGTGCGGCCGCAGTTGGTATCGGTTCCGGCTTCGATGCCGGCGACGGCGGCGGAGTCCTTGTCGGGCGAGGTGTGGTGGGCCTTGGCTTCGTAGAAGTCGTCGACGGCGCCGCAGTCCGAGGTGACAAAACCCTGGAACTTCCAGTCGCCGCGGAGAATGGTTTGCAGAAGCATCTTGTTGGCGCAGGCCGGATAATTATCGATGGCGTTGTAGGCGCACATGATGGAGTAGGCCTTGCCTTCAGTGATGGTGGCGCGGAAGGCGGGAAGGTAGGTGTCCCAGAGATCGTGCGGTGTTGGGTCCACATCTGCCGAGTGACGCGTTGATTCGGGACCGGAGTGGACGGCGTAATGCTTGGGTGTCGCGATAGCGCGGAAGTAGGTGGGGTCGTCGCCTTGCAGTCCTTTGACGAAAGCTACGCCGAGACGCGCGGTAAGGAAGGGGTCTTCGCCGTAGGTCTCCTGGCCTCGGCCCCAGCGTGGATCGCGAAAGATGTTGATGTTTGGCGACCAGATAGTAAGGCCGTAGTAGATGGAGTGAACGTCGTGGCGGACGGCTTCGTTATATTTCGCGCGAGCTTCGGTCGAGATGACGGTGGAGATGTTGTGGATGAGGGGCGCGTCCCAAGTAGCGGCCATGCCGATGGCCTGCGGAAAGAGAGTGGCATAGCCGGAGCGGGCGATGCCGTGGAGACCCTCGCTCCAGTAGTCGTAGGCGGGAACGTTGAGGCGGGGGATGGCGGGCGTGGTGTTGATGAGCTGCGCGACCTTTTCGTCGAGAGTCATGCGGGAGACGAGATCCTCGACGCGCTGCTGATCGGGTAGTGAGGGGTCGAGGTAGGGGAGCGGTTTTGCGGATTGGGCGTGTGCGCTGGAGGAGAGAAGGCCAAATGAGAGAAGAAGGGCAGCGAGTCGTTGAATCTGCATGGGTCTGAATCCTCCGGGACACGGATGTTTCGTGGAAAAATGAGGGTTGCGCGAGGAAGAAGTCCGTTGCTGGTTACGATTTTTCTATTTTGTACGCGTCGCAAACTTTATCGAATTTGAAAGGGTGATGTCAAAAGCGATCAAATTAGCCCGGCTTCGGCTTTGCAAATCTTTCCTACCTTGTCACAACGGCTTTGCGACGGTTTCGTCTGCCGGAGGCTGCCATGTGAGTGGAACTGTGATAGCCGGAGTGTCGCTGCAGGACGACGGCGGCTGCTCCGCGAAGGCGTGCAAGTTCGGCGTCGGCGGTAGCGAGCAGACGCGGCGGCTCGCCAGCCAGCATGCGGGAGCGTAGCTCGGATTCAACGACGGGGCCGAAACGCGACCAGGAAGTGGTGATGTCTCCGGTGATGAGAATGACTTCGGGCGAGAGCGCCGCGGTAATGAAGCGTAGCCCCTGGCCGAGGTGAAGGGCCTGGCGGTGAAGCGCTTCGAGCGCGGCAGGATCGCCATTCTCGGCGTGACGGAGCAACTCCTGTGAGGTGATCGTGCGCTCGTCTCCAGCGATCTCGCTGTAGAAGCGGACGGCGGCGCGTGAGGAGGCGTACATCTCCCAGCATCCACGCTGGCCGCAGCCGCACTCGGGACCCCGCGGGTCCATGGAGATATGGCCGAACTCGCCGGCGAGGCCTCCGCGGCCTACGATGAGTTGTCCGTTGGCGAGCACGGAGGTTCCGACGCCTTCGCCGATGGCGACGAGGACCGCGCTGCGAATACCGTCGAGCCGGCCGGACCAGAGTTCAGACAGAAGGCAGGCGTTGGCGTCGTTGTCGAGTTCGACCGTCAGCTTCATGTCGTTCTCGATGGCTTCTTTAATATCGTAATTTCCCCACTTGAGATTTGGGGCGAGGAGGAGACGCTGGGTGTCGGGGTCCACTCGACCGGGCATGCTGATGCCGATGCCTTCAAAGGAGCGATCGCTGTGTGCGGCGCGCATGGACTGCATGCACTGAACGATCTTCTGGACCGCGCGCGCGGGTTCGGAGACGAGAGGAAAGGATTCGCGGGCGAGAAAACGTCCGTTGAGGTCGACGAGGGCGACGATGGCGTGGTTGGGTCGGACGTCGGCAACGAGAATGACCATCGCGTCGTTGAGTGAGAGCAGAGTGGAAGGGCGACCACGTGGACGGCGCGCCATTGCACCTTCGGCAACCCACTTTTCATTGATCAGCTGTTCGACGATGGCGGAGATGGTGCTGGGCTGGAGGCCGGAGGAGCGGGCGAGGTCGGCGCGGGCGATCGGCTGTTGGGACCGGATGATTTCGAGGACTATGTCGCGGTTGATATCGCGCGCGTTTTCGCTGGATGCGAGTTCGACATAGGCGAGGTCAACGCGTTTGATGCCTCGGGTTCCGTTCTTCGAGTGCAGATTTGCCTTCATGGTTATTGGTTGACTCCACTGGCGAGGATGCCGCCGTCGACAGCAATGATCTGTCCGGTTGTAAACGCGCTTTCGTCGGATGCGAGGAATACCGCGGCGCCGACAATCTCATCGACGGCGCCGAAACGCGCCATCGGTGTCCGCATGAGCAGTTCTTTGCCGCGTGGGGAGTCGAGCAGGTTGCGGTTGAGGTCGGTTGGAAAGATGCCGGGAGCTATGGCGTTGACGCAGACGCCGCGAGAGGCCCATTCGACCGCGAGCGAGCGAGTGAGAGCGCCGACGGCTGCCTTGCTGGCACCGTAGGCGGCAACCTCATGGAAGGCGACGAAGGTGGCGAGCGACGCAATATTGATGATCCGGCCCTTCTGCTGTTCGAGCATGGTTTTCCCGAAGATCTGGCAGGTTCGCAGGTCGCCATTGAGATTGACGTCCATGATGTTGCGCCAGATTTCTTCGGAACACTCGAGGGTGGGGACGCGTTTGGTGATGCCGGCGGAGTTGACCAGGATGTCGATGTGACCGAAGCAAGAGAGGACCGCGTCGTGCAAATCGCTGAGCGAGCGGCGGTCGAGAACGTCGGAGGTGATGCGAAGAGTTTTGCGCCCGCAGGCTTCGATCGCGTCGGCGACAACCTCGACGGCTTCTTTGGATCGCGAAGAGGCGACGACATCGGCGCCTGCCTCGGCGAGACCGAGGGCAATGGCCTTCCCGATGCCGGAGGTTCCTCCGACAACGACGGCGCATTTTCCTGCAAGATTAAACATAGGTGCCTGAGCTGTTCCCGCATCTCCTTGTTTCTTCCGGCTAATGGGTCATTAGGATTTTTACTACAATAAAATCGAACTGTCACGGGAATTTGATTCGCTTGCGCGAAATAACGGTATCCATATTCTATTTACCAGTGTGTTTTCATGGTCTTAAGCACGGAGAGGTTCTGGTTTCATCGTGCGGCACAGGGATGGAAAATTTCTTGGTCGTAACGCGAGGTAGTTGATTTTATTCATAGTCACAAGAAATTTGGCTTTATGGCATTGCCGAACGTTTGGAAATACCTGCTCTGGCACCACATCTGGATACAAAAGTCGTGGGAGCGTCAGCCCTTGACCCAGGCTCCGTTGATGGAGCGCCATGTGTTTGGATTGGTGATAGTGTCTTTCAGGATCGCGGGGAGACGCTCGGGTCGTACGGCATCGTAGCATTCCAGTTTGGCAAAGCGAGCGATGGAGGCTGGGATGCCGACGGAGGTGAAGCCCGGGTTCGACGTAGAGGGAAAAGGACCACCGTGATTCATGGCCGCACTGACAGCAACGCCGGTAGGCATCTTGTCATTGAGGAGGCGGCCCACTTTTTCGCGGAGAATTGGGGCGATGGTGTTGTAGGCTGCGTCGTCGGCGCCGGATTTTGCCGAGTAGATGGCGCCCGTGAGATTGCCTTCGAGAAGACTGAGGATGGAATTGAGCTCCTGCTGGTTGCCGACGACGACGGCGAGAGTTGCGTTGCCGAAGATCTCACGTTGCAAGTCGTGAGGTGCGGCGAGGAACTGGGCGGCGGTGGCGCGCAGGAGAGTGTTGGCGTAGCGGTAGCCTTCGCCGGGTGCGTTTTCGCCGCCGGTGACGAGTTTTGCGCCAGCTTTGGTGAGCGCGGCCACTCCTTCGTTGAGCTGTTTGCGCCCGGCGGCGGAGAGAAGAGGTTGTGCGGGACGTTCGCTGAAGGATTTGACGATTTGCGCGAGGAAGTCTTCGGTTCGGAATTTATTTTCGGGAGTTTCGAAGGCGAGGATGAGGTTGGGGCTGGTGCAGAATTGGCCGGAACCGGCGAGGCAACTGTCAACCAGCTCGGTGGCGAGTTGTTCGGAGCGCTCTGTGAGGGCGCCGGGCAGAAAGATGACCGGATTGATGCTGGACATCTCGAGATAGATCGGCTTGCCTGCGTCTTCGGCCGCGCGTTTGAGCTGGAGGCCGGCATTGCGACTGCCGGTGAAACCAATGGCTCCGACGCGGCAATCGCTGACGAGCTTGAGACCAGTTTCGTTGGTCACGTTGTAGATGAGCTGGACGGTGGCGAGAGGAAGTCCGGTTTGCTCCACGGCTTTGAAGGCCTGTTCAGCGAGGAGACGCGTGGTTTTGGGATGGAGGGGATGCGCTTTTGCGATGACGGGGTTGCCGGCCGCGATGGCGGCTGCGAAGTCGCCTCCGCTGACGCCGTTGAAGGCGAAGGGAAAGTTGTTGGGGCCGAAGACGATGACGGGTCCGATGGGAGCGAAGTACGAGCGGATGTTTTTTTCAAGATCGAGTGTGGCGTGGCGCCATGATTCTTCGCGGACTGCAGCGGCGGCCTGGCGAAGCTGATTCGTGGTGCGGGGGAGCTCGACATCTTTGAGGCGCGGGGTGGCAGGAAGAGCGGTCTCTTCTGCAGCGGCTGCGACAATGGCTGAGGCGGCGGCTTCTATGTTGGCGGCGTAGCCTTCGAGGAAAGCTGCGATCTTAGCGGGATCGATGATGCGGAGTTCTGCGGCGGCTTTTGTTGCGGCGTTGAGGGCGGCGTCGCAATCGGACCAACGGCTGATGGGGAAGACGAGCGGCAGAGCTTCGCCTTTCGCTGGATTTTCTGCGTGGAACGTTCCTTCTGCGTCAGCTGCGCGCCATTTGCCATCGATCAATACTTGAGCTACATCCATTTTTATTTCCTTCTGATGAGTGAAGTCGAATTTGCAGCTTTTGCTATTCGACGGTGTTTACAAGCATGCCGATGCCTTCGATGGTAATGCGAATTTCGTCGCTGCTTTGAAGCGTGAAGGAGTCGGGCGGAACGATGCCTGTCCCTGTGAGGAGGAAGCAGCCGTGGGGGAAGGTTTGGTCGCGGAATAAGTATTCGACCAGTGTCGCTAGGTCGCGTTTCAGTTCGGTCAATGTTGTGGTCGCGGAAAATTCCGTGCGATTCGATCTCAGGATTTCCAGTTTGATTTCGGTTGAGAGAGGCATGAATTCGTTGCGGAGGAGGATGCCGGGACCGAGGGCGCAGCTCCGGTCGTAGACCTTGGCTTGCGGGAGGTAGAGCGGGTTGGTGCCTTCGATGTCGCGGGAGCTCATGTCGTTGCCGATGGTGTAGCCGATAATCTGACCGCGCGGATTGATGACGAGAGTGAGCTCGGGCTCGGGGACGGACCAGCTGGCGTCGCGACGGATTCTTACAGGGCTGTTGGGTCCCGCGACTTTGTGCGCGACAGCTTTGAAGAAGAGCTCAGGGCGTTCGGCGGTGTAGACGCGATCGTAGAAGTCGCCTCCGCCGGCGTCTTTGGATTCGGCGATGCGGGCGCGTCGGCTGCTGTAGTAGGTGACGCCGGCGGCCCAAACTTCCTGATTGCCAATCGGAGCGAGGAGCGGAGCGTGCAGGAGATGATCGGCGGGTGGAGTGCGGGCGACTTCGGCTGCGAGGTGAGCCTGCAGATCCTGATGGGCGATGATAGCGTCCAACGAGGTTTCTTTCAGTGGGTAGGCGTGATCTTGGTGATGGACGAAGAGGGTTTCGCGGGTGCGGTAGAGGATCAAGGCTTT
>DATAVY010000139.1:0-31907 GCA_036267495.1 Edaphobacter sp. | reverse complement strand
CTATACGAAGTTCCCGCAGCCAAATGGAAAGGCTCTTTATGTTGGTGGCTTCAGCATCCTCGATACGCGTCGCGGGGGCGTCGCACCGGCCAACTTCCCAACCGATTCTTTGACCCATGTTTTGACCGGCGGCAAGCTGCCTTTGCCTTCAGGAGTTGCGGGTACTTCGCTGCAGGTAATGCCTGGTCCAAACAGCTTCGACGCAACGACTCCGAGCAACCCATCTCACGGCGTTTTTGAGTGCCTGGTGGACAGCGCTCTGAACGTCAAAACTTCCTTCGACGACGGAGGCGCTGCGCACGTCTGGTACGGCAGCTCCGCAGTCCTCGCTTTGCTCTATGAATGATGGCTGGAAAAGCAGATCGTTTCGAGGTGGAAAATGACAAAAGAAAGGCGAAAATGGTGACGGCCCAAATACAGGCGATAAATGAGAGTGAACCCCAAAACTCTCATTTATCGCCTGTAAAACTCTCATTTATCGCCGGCAGCCACATCGCGCAAAGTGAATTTTAGTTACCCTCGACCTGCTATACTATAAAAGTAGAGTCAAGAAAAAAGCCCCGGCAAACGCCGGGGTTTCACATTTAACCCTAAACCCTTTAGAAAGAAGATTTTAGCTATAACCCCTTTGCTTGCAGGATTTTGGCGGGCCATCGTCCGCCATCTCCTTGCAATCAGGGGACTTCCATAGAGATACCGGGGGGTACCCCTAGGGAAGGAAAGGCGAGACATGATCGGTAATCCCCTAAATCGGCGGCAGCCCCTGAACCACGGTCACCCCAGGAGGTGGAATAAAAGCAAAGTCCGAGTCCTTCACCGGCACATTCTCCTGCATATCTGTAAACGTAAACTCCGTCACCGACCCATCCACCTCTTCGAGGCGCATCCGATCGATCGCCCCCGCTGCCGTCACCCAAAGCGAAAGCAGCTTCACCCTCTGCTCCATTCCCTTGGGAACACCCGAAATTCGAAACCCTGGACCATCCTGAGCCACCGCCAGATTGTCGAGCTCTTTCTTCAACTGCGTATGTCCCAGCAGAAAACGCAACGGGGACCGCAGATCATCCAGCTGCTTCGCCGGAACTCGCGTAGCCTGCACATCACCCGGCGTATAGAACCAGGCGAACTTGCCGTCCAGCACAAACACCTTGCCTACCGGCGTAGCATAGCTCCACCGCATCCGCCCCGGCTTCTTCAGCAGCAGCGTACCCTCTTCCGTTCGGTCCATTCCCATGCCGGAGTAGCGCTCCGAATAGTGAGCGCGCAGGGAACTGAGGTGGTTGTAATGGTCGTCAACTCTGCGGACGAGCGCGTCGTTATCCTGCGCAAACAGAGGCGCAGCACAAACCGACAACACAAGGACAACTTTAGCCAGCATTACTGAATCGGCTGCGTACAGTTGGTCCCGCCGGCGGGGTCATAGCGAATGGTGTTGTTCTCGTCCGAGCAGAAGCCGCGATCGCCGGTCCGTCCAATCGAGTTCGGCACTGCCGTAACCTCGTAACCCGTAACCATGTCCTGATTGTTGACATTCACCTTGGTGCAGTTGGTGATCGCAAACGTGTACCCCGCCTTCTGCCCGCTGGCAAGGTCAGTCGAAAGAAGTTGCGACGACTGCGCACTCGGAGCGCCCGATTTCGGATCGCCCCCCAGCACAGGAAGCCCGCAGGCAAAACCAAGCGCAGGATAAGCCGAGTTGTATTGCAGCTCCGCCTGGCCGATCGTGCGAACCGACTGGATCGCCGAAGTCTCGTGCGCCTGCTTCGTCAGCTTCAACATCTGCGGCACAGCCAGCGTCATCAGGATCAGCATCACCGACATAACGATCAGCAGCTCGATCAGCGTGAATCCCTCTTCGTTCGGTCGTTCTTCAGTCTGTCGTCCTGTCCGCAAGCGGCCCCGTACGTTCATTGTCTTCCTCATCCTCAAGCGATCCTGGTTTCCAACTCCGAACAAAACTCTATCAGCATCACCCTAACAGGCCAAATCCTCGCGCTCGATCTTCATCGACCCGAGATTGCCTAGCAGCGTCAACGCCAGCGACTCCGGCTGAAACAACTCGCGCGCCAGATCCTGCACATCCGCTGTCGTCACGGCGTCGATCTCCTGCATAATCTCGTCAACGCCGAAGAATCGCCCAAAGTACATCTGCTGCCGCGCCAGATTAGCCATCCGGCTTCCCGAGCTCTCAAGCCCGATGACCATGTTGCTCTTCAACTGATCCTTGGCCCGCTTCAACTCCACGTCGCTGACCATCTCTTCTTTCAGACGCCGCAACTCCTTGAGGGTAAGCTGCAACACCTTCTCCGTCTTGTCGACTGAGGTTCCCGCATACACACACAGTGAGCCAGTATCGCGAAACGGATTCATCTCCGAGTAGATCGAGTAAGCCAGTCCCTGGTCCTCTCGAATCGTCTGGAACAGACGCGAACTCATCCCGCCGCCCAGCATCGTATTCAGCAGATACACACCATACCGTCGCGAATCATTGACCGGCGGCGCTGGCACTCCCAGGCAGAACTGCACCTGCTCCAGCGATTTTTTCCGCTTCAGCGTAATGTGCGGAGTCGCTCTGGGCGCAGCCACCTTAGCCACAACTCCATCGCCACTGCTGGCCAGTGAGCTGAACTCCTTCTCGACCTGAGCAACAAATGCGTCATGGTCCAGATTTCCCGCAGCCGAAAAAACCATAGTCCGAGGCGTAAACCTTCCCGCATAAAAATCGAAGAGCAGCTGCTGATTGAAGCTCGAAACCGTCTTCGCCGTTCCCAGGATCGGCCGCCCCAGCGCATCCCCCTTCCAGAAGTTCTGCGTCCAGACCTCGTGCACCAGATAGTCGGGATTGTCCTCGTCCATCTTGATCTCTTCCAGAATCACGCCCTGTTCCCGCGCCAACTCCTCAGGCGTAAACGTCGGATGCAGCACCAGGTCTGCCAGCACCTCCAGCGCCGGCTGCACATTCTCGTCCAGCACCTTGATGTTGAAGCAGACCATCTCCTTGCCGGTAAATGCGTCCAGATTGCCGCCAATCGTATCCACCTCGCGGGCAATCTGCTGGGCTGAACGTGAGGTCGTTCCCTTGAACACCATGTGTTCAACGAAATGCGAGATGCCGTTTATTTCCGCAGCTTCGTCCCGCGACCCGGACCCGATCCACGCCCCCATGGAGACGCTCCGCAGATGGGGCATGCTCTCGGTCAGTACCAATAAGCCGTTTGGCAGAACAGTCTTTCGGATATTGCGTGAGGCGGTCCCCGTCACAGGGGAATCTTCGATCAGTGTTGCAGACATGAGACTCCTTGAATCTCCATTGTTTCACACGGGACCAGATCATCTTTCCTTACCGACCGGAGTAAACTGAACCTGAAGGCTCCTAGGTATCATCCGCCTTGGCTTTGGCTGTTGGAATATTTGTTACATCCGCGATCGATTTTGTATGAACAATTTAAATAAAATTATTAAACCAACAGTTGAAGAAAAATCGCTCTTCGGCCTCTCTTTGGCCGAGCTCACAACCCTCATGGAGCACTTCGGCCAACGACCCTATCGCGCCTCCCAGCTTCACCACGCTCTCTACCGTGAGCGGATCACAACGCTCGACCAGGCCACGACCCTGCCCCAGCCCCTCCGCGATACGCTCGCAGCCGGGGGCTACACCGTAGGCCTGCCCGAGATCATCCAGACCGCCCGCTCCATCGACGGCACCGAACGCTACCTCATCCGCATGGCTGACGGCGAGACCGTCGAAACCGTTTGGATGCCCGACGGCGACGGTGGCGAACGCGGCGATGGCTCCCAGGCCGCCGAAGAAGAGGAGGCCGAAGAAGCAGAGGCCAAAGACCCTGCCAAATCCGCCTTCCCCTATCGCCGCTCCACCATCTGCGTCTCCAGTCAGGTTGGCTGCGCCGTCAACTGCCAGTTCTGCCTCACCGCCAAACTCGGCATCCGCCGCAACCTCACCCCGGGAGAGATCGCCGGCCAGGTAGCCGCAGTCCTCAACCGGCATCAGGTCGAAGTGGGCAGCGCCCGCGGCACCAACATCCCAGCACGCATCAACCTCGTCTTCATGGGCATGGGCGAACCCTTCCTCAACTACGCCAACTTCATCGCCGCCGTCCGCCTGCTCACCCACATGCCCATTCCCGAGTCGCGCATGACCGTCAGCACCTCCGGCATCCTCCCCGGCATCCTCGAGTTCGCAAAAGAACCCGTCCGCCCCAAGCTAGCCGTCAGCCTCAACGCCTCCAACGACACCGTCCGCGAATCCATCATGCCCATCACGCGCAAATGGAACATCGCGGCTTTGCTCGACGCCCTCGCGACCATCCCCCTGCGCAACCGCGAGTGGATCACCTTCGAGTACGTTCTGCTCGGCGGCATCAACGATTCGCTCCAGCACGCCGACGAACTCATCGCGCTGGTAAGCGGCACCCGCTGCAAGATCAACCTGATCGTCTGGAACTCCGGCCCCGATATGCCCTTTCACGAGCCATCGCAGTCCGGCGTCTCCGTCTTCCAGAGGCGCATCATGGCCGCCGGAATCCCCGCCTATATCCGCCGCCCCCGCGGCCGCGACATCTTCGCCGCCTGCGGCCAGCTCAAGCGAACAGTAGAAACAACCCCACTTCTAGAGATCGCAGCAGCCACCTAGAGGACCTACGACACCCATACAGAGAGTCGTCGTATCCGCCGTTATCAGTCTTTATCCTTCTTATCCGCGTTACGCCTTCACTGCGCTGGCGCCGATATCCGCTGCTCTAACGCCAATGCGAGCACTCGCTCCGCCACCAGATCATAGTCGTGCCGCAACACATCGCCCTCATGCACAAAATTCCCGGTAATCGGTTCCACCCCGAGCGCCCTTATGCGTTCAAGGTCCGCCTCAATCGGCTGCTGTCCCTCGCGCGCATACTGTTTCAGCCTCATATCGGAGATTGGTCCCGTGTTGATCAGAGCGTAGTCGAAGATCGCCGACTGCGCCCCCACGGCATGCTGCATGATCTTTTCAATATGCTCGGAAGCCGTCAGACCCAGCGATTCATTCGCCTGCGTCATCAGGTTGCACACAAACACCCGAGTGGCCTTTGACGCTGCCAGCGCCTCCGGTATGCCGCGAACCAGCAGGTTCGTAATCAACGAGGTGTAGAGCGACCCCGGCCCCAGCGTAATCAGGTCAGCGTTGGCAATCGCGTCAAGCGTCTCCGGCAGCGGACGCGCAGTCTCCGGCTCCAGCCGCAGCTCGACGATGCTGTGCTTGCTCGCAGTAATGTTGGTCTCACCCTCCACCAGCGAGCTGTCATCCATCTCCGCGACCAGGCCGACGTTGGTGTTGGTCGAAGGAAAAATCTTGCCCCTCGCCGCCAGAATCTGCGACGACATCTGCACCGCCTGGGCAAAGTCTCCGGTGATGTGCGAGAGAGCGGCGACAAACAGATTGCCGAAGCTATGCCCCTCCAGGTCGCCATGCTCGAAGCGAAACTGAAACAGCTTCGACAGCAGGTGCTCGTCCTCGGAGAGCGCCACCATGCAGTTCCGGATGTCTCCCGGAGGCAGCATCTTGAAGTCTTCTCGAAGTCGCCCGGACGAGCCGCCGTCATCCGTTACCGTGACAACCGCCGAAAGTTCCCGCACGGTGCACCGTAAGGGCAGGCAGGGAGGAGGAGGCGCCTGCGGCTCCGGCCTACTCTCAATCCGTATTCCTCGTCTGCGGTCCGGAGTCGCCACGTATCGCTTCAATCCCCGCAGCAGTGTAGACAACCCCGTCCCGCCCCCGATGGCCACCACCCGAAGCTCTTTTTCTTTTGTCTCGGTCAGGTTCGGCTGCGGCATGCGCGAGGTCTCCTATCCAAGCCTAAACGCAAAAGGCTTTGGCCTGGATTCCAGAGAAGTGTCAAAGGAGTACTAGACCTCCGGATACAGCAGCTCCGTAAATCGCGGATCGTCTGCCATATCCTGAAAGTCCGAGTCGGAACGCGCTTGAATTCTGTTCCGCGGATTCTGCCGGATCGCCTCGGTCAGATGTTCAAGGCACTGATGCGAATCGCCCGTCATGCTCGACAGGACCGCCAGCCCGTACAGAGCATAATCGGCTTTGTCATTCGCCTTCAGGATGAGATGGAACTGCTCCCGTGCATCCTCATAATGACCGTCATTCAGCAGCGAGACGGCATAGTCGTAGTGCTCTTCATGGCTGGCGAACGTATTTTTTGCCTTCGCCGTCTGCAGCAGGCAGGCGTTGCTGTACATGCGTACACGTTCGCTTAGTTCGCCCGCTCCGCCTGCAAGCATCTTGTCGAATGCCGCATGGGCCTTGTCGTACTTTCCCTCCTGCATCAATCGAAGGGCTGCTTCGTACTGTGCGACGATCTGCGCTCGTGCGTGGTCGTGGGCCGGGAGCGTTCCGGCTAGCGTGCGCGGAGCACGCTTGGTTGCGGGTGCAGGTGCTGTCTTGGTCTGGGCCATGGTCTGTCCTGTCGCCTTGAGCGTTTCTGAGCTTTCCTATTCTAACGGTAGCTCGTTGGTGGTTTACTCTTGTGTCGGTTTTATACGCAGACCTGGCCGTCAGGTCAACTCGGGCCCCGTTGCTTCGATGCAGTTCGCAACTTCTGACCATACACTGCAGGATTCAGCTCAGGATCGTTATACATCTTCATCTGCCGGTAGAGCTTGAATCTTCGTGTCCCCTTCAGCACCTCCGCCCACAAAGCATCCAGGCAGCCCGCCAGATCGTCTCGTTGCTCCTCCAGCAGAGTCAGCCGCCCCGCATTCCGCAGCCTATGCTCCTCGGTCGCACTCGCTCGGTGCGCCTGCTCGCGCGTGTGATAGATCTTCAGCGCCAGGATAGAAAGCCGGTCGACCATCAGCCCCGGCGTCTCCGAGTGCAGCGGCGCAGCAGCGTCCTGCTCCAGCCGCTCAATCAGCCACAGGTCCATCTTTTCCACCAGGTCGTTTCGCCTCTGGTTCAGCACATCGATCGCTCGCTTCACCCGCGCGATCTCCGCATCCGGCGCTCCCGGCGCGCGCGCTTTGTCCTCCTCATGCCACAGCTCAAAGTTCGCGCGGTGCTGCGCCATCGCAAGCGCCATCAACCCATCGGCGCTCGCCTCGATCTCCAACTCGCCCTCCGTCTCATGCAGGGCCGCCGTCATCTCATCCTGCATCCGCGTTATCAAGAGAGCATCGAGCATATCCGTTCCGCATCTATTTTAGTTGTCATCCTTCCGTGAAGCGGCAGGATCTGCTTCCCGCTTCTAATTTTTATCGTCCTCAGGCTTGCCGGAAGCGTGCGAACCAAGCAGACTAGAGCAGACAATGGCAAGCTCGACAGAACGGGTCCTGATCTACAGACTGGGCAGCCTGGGCGATACCCTCGTGGCTTTGCCGGCCCTTCACCTGGTCGCCCGGGCCTTCCCAAACGCCGAGCGCAGGCTCCTGACCAACTTTCCCGTCGACGCCAAAGCCCCGCCAGCCGCCGCGATTCTCGAAGGCAGCGGCCTCGTCCACGGTTATTTTCGCTATGCCGTCGGCACGCGCAGCCCTCGTGAGCTGCTCAGCCTCTGGTGGCAGCTCCGCCGCTGGCGCCCGCAGACGCTGGTGTACATGGGACCGGCCCGCGGGATCGAAATGGCTCATCGCGATGCCAGATTCTTTCGTCTCTGCGGAATTCCCCGTCTCATCGGAGTTCCCCTCACCGAAGATTCGCAGAAGCATCGCTGGGAACCTTCCCAGCAGATCTTCGAACCGGAAGGCGCCCGTCTCGCGCGCAATCTCGCCGAGCTGGGCGATGCCGATCTGGATGCACCGGCAAGCTGGGATCTCCGCCTCACCACCGCAGAACATGCCCGCGCCACGGAAGCGCTCGCCTCAACCGCAAATCATCCTCTCATTGCCGTCAGCGTAGGCACCAAGGTCCAGTCGAAGGACTGGGGCCGCGACAACTGGCGCGCGCTCCTCAACCGCCTCGCCGCTCTCTATCCCGATCACGCCCTCGCCCTATGCGGTGCCTCGGAAGAGAGCGAAGCCAGCGAGTTCACCGCGAATGGCTGGCGGGAAAACTCCCGCAGTCCCATCGTGAACCTCTGCGGCGTCCTCACCCCACGCGAGAGCGCCGCCGCTCTTGCACAAGCCCGCGTGTTTGTCGGTCATGACAGCGGTCCGATGCACCTCGCGGCAGCCGTGCAGACCCCTTGCGTTGCAATCTTCGCCGCTCGCAACAAGCCGCGCGTCTGGTTTCCCTACGGCAAACAGCATCGTATCCTCTACCATCAGACCGACTGCTGGGGCTGTGGTCTCGAAACCTGTATCGTCGAACAAAAAAAATGCCTCACCTCGATCACCGTGGACGAGGTAGTCACCGAGGTTCGCGCTCTCCTCGGCTAATAACTGCGAAACACGCGAAGCCATGGGAAGATGCGATGATGGTTTCAGGGAGATCGCCTCGCACAATGTTGCCGGAACTTCATTCGATTTTGAACCTGCTCGAAGGCGGATTCAGTCAACTCAAAGTGCTGGTCATCGGCGACATCATGCTCGACCGCTACATTCACGGCGATGTCGAGCGCATCTCTCCCGAAGCTCCTGTTCCTGTCCTTCGCCACGCCCGCCGTTATGAGCGTGCTGGTGGCGCAGCCAACGTCGCCATGAACCTCGCCGGCCTCGGTTGCCAGACCCTTCTCGCCGGATTCTGGGGCAGCGATGCCGAACAGGCCGAGCTAGCCGCAATCCTGAAGCATGCCGGCATCGATACAGTCGGCGTAGTCTCAAGTTCGCTGCCGACCATCTCCAAGACCCGCATCGTCGGCCGTACCCAGCAACTGCTTCGTCTCGACATCGAGAGCCGCGACGCCCCGGCCGCCATTGAAGCCCAGCGCCTGCAGGAACGCGCCACCGAGCTAGTCGCAAAAGTCCACGCGGTTATCCTCTCCGACTACGCCAAAGGTGCTCTGACCAACGTTCTCTGCGAGGCCGTCATACGAGCCGCCCGCGCCGCAAGCATTCCCGTCCTCGCCGATCCCAAGACGCCCAACTTCGCCAAGTACACCGGCGCCACCACGGTCTGCCCCAATCTCGGCGAACTCGCTGCCGCAACCGGCATTCCCTCCCACCACACCGAAGACCTGCTCGCCGCCGGTCAAGCCTTAGTTGCCGAACACGATTTAAAGTTCCTCACGATCACGATGAGCGAGAAGGGAATCAGCGTCCTTCGACCCGCCTCCTCCGGCAACACCGGCATCTATCACTCGCCCGCCCGCGCCCGCGAAGTCTTCGACGTCTCCGGCGCAGGAGATACCGTCATCGCGACACTAGCCGCATGCCTCGCCGGTGGACTTCAAATGGAAACCGCCGTCGAGCTCGCCAATCTCGCCGCGGGAATCGTCGTCAGCAAAGTTGGCACCGTCCCTATCGCCGGACACGAGCTCGTCGCAGCACTCACACCCAGCTCCGGCCTCAACGCCGGCGAGAAAATCCTCGATCTGGAACGCATCAAGTCGCGTGTCGCAGAGTGGCGCGCCTCAGGCGAAACCATCGTCTTCACCAACGGCTGCTTCGATCTCCTCCACGTCGGCCACATAGCCCTGCTCGAAGACTGCCGCCGCTTCGGTTCGAAGCTTGTGCTCGGCCTCAACGCCGACGCCTCCGTCTGCCGCCTCAAAGGTCCCACCCGTCCCATCGTGGCCGAACGGGAACGCGCCCGCGTCATGGCCGCCCTCGCCGCCGTCGACGCAGTCGTGCTCTTCGAAGAAGACACGCCACTCGAACTGATTCGCGCCCTCAAGCCCGACGTCCTCGTCAAAGGCGGCGATTACACCATCGAGACTGTCGTCGGTCACAAAGATGTCATCGCAGCCGGCGGACGAGTCGAAATTGTCCCCACCGTCGAAGGTTTTTCCACTACCAACATCGTCAAAAAGCTCACCGCAACTTCTGCGCCGGGCGAGGAGAGAGAGAAGTGATCATCGTCACGGGCGGTGCAGGCTTTGTTGGCAGCAACCTCATCCACCAGCTCAATCAAGCGGGCGAGCGCAACATCCTGCTCGTCGACAACTTCGCTCCAGCGCCCAACCTCTCCGGCCCCAAGTTCCTCAATCTCGCCGGAGCCGACTTCGCCGATTACATGGACAAACGCGAATTCCGCGCCGCGTTGAAAGATGGCCTGTTCGAGAACACAAAAATCCGTGCGATCTTCCATCAGGGTGCCTGCTCCAATACCCTCGAAGATGACGGCCGCTACATGATGGACAACAACTTCACCTATTCAAAGGAGCTGCTGCACTTCGCACTCGACAGAAAAATCCCCTTCGTCTACGCCTCCACCGCCGCGGTCTACGGAGCCAGCACCCTCTTCACCGAATCTCCAATCAACGAGCGTCCCCTGAACATCTACGGCTACTCCAAGCTCGTCTTCGACAACTTCGTCCGCCGCCATATCCCCGAGATGAAGAGCACCGTCGTCGGCCTCCGTTACTTCAACGTGTACGGCCCGCGCGAGCAGCACAAGGGCCGCATGGCCAGCGTCATCCACCACTTCACACGCCAGCTCAAGGACACCGGCGCCATCCGCATGTTCGAGGGTTCAGGCGGCTACGCGAACGGCGAACAGCGCCGCGATTTCGTCTTCGTCAAAGACCTCGGCCGCATCAACATGTTCTTCGCTGGCCTGCTGCCCGAGAGCCCCAGAAAACCCATTTACGCCGTAGTCAACGCCGCCACCGGCGAAGCCCGCACCTTCAACGCCGTCGCCGCCGCTCTCATGCAGGTTCACGGCGCAGCCAAGATCGACTACATCCCTTTTCCCGGCGACCTCAAGAATCGCTATCAGCACTACACCCAGGCCGACCTCTCCGGTCTTCGCGCGGCCGGGTACGCGGACCGATTTACCTCTCTCGAAGACGGCATCCAACAAACCTTTGCCGAAGAACCAGTCTCCTGATTTACTCTTGCCGTACAAACCGAAGAGTAGTTCCTGACCGTTGAACCGAAGCCCCTGTTGTCCCAATCAGAGGAGCCAGCGTGACCGATCAGCAACAGAAGCCCACGATTCTCTGTATCTCCACCTACGAGAAGGGCCAGGCCTTCATCGAGGAGGTCGCCCGCCTCGGCGTAAACGTCATCCTCCTCACGGTCGACAAGCTGGAGTACGCCAACTGGCCGCGGGCCTCCATCTCCAAACTCATCACCATGCCGGAAAATCTCACGCCTGGCCAGGTCTTGAACACAGTCAGCTATCTCGCCCGCGAAAACAGGTTCGACCGCATCGTCGCGCTCGATGAGTTCGATCTCGAAGTCGCAGCCCTGCTGCGCGAGCACATGCGCCTGCCCGGCATGGGCGAATCGCTCACCCGCCACTTCCGCGACAAGCTCGCCATGCGCGTCCGCGCCCGCCAGTGCGGCGTCGCCGTCCCGGAGTTCACCTCCGTCTTCAGCTATGACGCGCTCCGCAAATTCATGAGCCACGTTCCCGGCCCATGGCTGTTGAAGCCCCGCACCAACGCCTCCGCGATCGGCATTCGCAAAATCGAAACCGCCGATGCACTCTGGCCAATCCTCGATGAACTCGGCGATCTGCAGTCCCACTATCTGCTGGAGCGTTTCATCTCCGGCGAGATCTTTCACGTCGAAGGCATCACCTGGAACGGCAGAACAGTCTTCGCCTCGGCCTATAAATACGGCCAGCCGCCCTTCGAGACGATGCATCAGGGAGGCGTCTTCAGCACACGCACTTTAAACAGGGAATCGAGCGAAGCCCTCGGCCTCATAGGAATGCACACTCACGTGATCGAGTCCCTCGGCCTCGTCTCCGGAGTCACCCACACCGAATTCATCAAGGCCCACTCCGACGGCAGCTTCTACTTCCTCGAGACTGCGGCCCGCGTCGGCGGCGCATACATCGCGGAGGTCGTTGAATTTGCTTCAGGCATCAACCCCTGGGTCGAGTGGGCAAGGATCGAAGTCTGCGCTCTCCTGCACATGGAATACTGCCTCCCCAGACTGAAACAGCTCTACGCCGGCAGTGTCATCTGTCTTGCCCGTCAGGAACGCCCCGACACCAGCAGCTACGACGCACCCGAGGTCGTCCAGCGTCTCAACCGGCATCATCACGCAGGTCTTATTGTCCGCGGACACTCACCCGACCGAGTGGAAACCCTGGTTCAGCAATACAGCGTCCGGTTTCTCAACGAGTTTTGCGCCTTCGAGCCTCCGCCTGACAAACCCACAGCCTAGGTTCCTGTCCTGGCCAGCGCTTCAAAGGACAACTCCGAAGAACGGCCGTAGCCATTCCGGTCAGCACTCGCGGACTCTGCATACCGCAGATACAACGCATTGCCGAAACTCAGAAAGCCGTCACGCGAAGGACTCAGAGAATACAGACCGCACAATCCGAAGCCCGCCCTTTTGAGTTGTGCGTCCAGATCCCAGAACAGCGGCATGCGCTCATAAACAGGTCGAAAGTACACCTCGACGAAAACCGACTGGATAGCGCCACGGGAAAACATCTCTCGCGCACCCTTAAAAACACGCTCTTCCGCGCCCTCCACATCCACCTTCAAGATATCGATGTTGGATATTCCACGCTCCCAGCAAAAGTGATCGATCGTATCGGTTTGAACTTCGATCGTGTTGCCGGAATCGGATTGTCTGCGGAGAAAGGAATTTGCAATGCTTTCTGCCCCGATGTTCAGTTCGGTCTTTGCGATCCGGTCGGAAATAGCCAACTCGACTGGATGAAACCGTGGATCGCTGACAGAACGGCACAGGTCCTTGTACGTCGAAGGAAACGGCTCAAAAGACCATATCTCTGCCTGAGGATAGAGTCGCCGATAGGTCTGCGCCGACTGGCCGACATTGGCTCCCACGTCAAAGATGGTCTTCGCGTCTGCGATGGCGCGCTTCTGGTGGTCGTCAGAATTCCACGAATCGATTCCCAGTGCCCGTTTCGTTAAGGTCCGAAATGAAGTCATATTCCTCGCTTAAGAGGTTGGCGAGAGTACAAGGCAGTGAGAGTGCAGCGGTGCAGGAAGGAATGACCGTGAACCAGCGCGTAGGGCATATTCACAGGATCGATATTAATTGTTACGGATTACGATGTCCACGTAATCGGCAGGATTCGCATCCCTCGCTATTGACAAGATGGGCACATCTCTACTTGCCTGCCTAAGTGCTGAACAATAAGTAACTTATGGTGAGAGCGCTGGGGCTCGAACCCAGGACCAACGCCTTAAAAGGGCGATGCTCTACCAACTGAGCTACGCTCTCAGACCACCCTACCAAGTTACCACATGCATCTGAGGGTATCGTGTCCAGGCAATGGCCTTGCAAGCTCTTCGACAGCTAATGAATTTGATCATTCAGCCACGAACCCATAGAGAATTTTCGGCCTCGTAGTCAGGTCTAGTCAATGGAAAGCCCTCTGCTGCGGCGACACAAAATTTGTGTTTCCGCGCCCCTGCAGGTCCTCTGGCGGCAGCCCGAAACTCCGTCATGTTCCCGAGCTTCCGCGCGCGTAAATCCCCCGGCCCTGCTGACGGTCACACTTAAGTCGCACGCCGGTTTGATTGACTTGAGTTAATCCCCACAGTAGCCTCAAACCTATTGCAGCATAACGGGTGCGAATGGGCCTTTTGAGCTGGCAGCGAACCGGCGCAGCTCTAATAAAAACATCGTAACTGGAAGCACAGGATCGGCAAATCATGGACTCTCGCAGCACCGATAAAAACGATGATCCCGCCGTAGCCGAGACTCCGGAAGATGTGGCGGTTCTCTACTCCTGGGCCAATCTTCACGGAGCCAAGTACCGCGACTTCTCCGCCTCCCGCCGCGAGTACCGCGCGCAGTTGAGACATCGCGCCGCCGAACAGGTCCGCGAACAGGCATTGCTCGCCCAGGCCGAAGCCGAAGCCGCCGCTGCAGCAGCAGAGTCCGCCGCGCGTCACGCAGCTCAGGCCGCCCGCACTCATCAGGTGGACGACGCCGACTCCTCCATGCGTCGTGCTCTGCGCGAGGCCGAAGAGGCTGCCCGCACTGCCGCCGCCGAACGTCTCGAAGCAGCGCGACGCGCCGAGGCCGCCGCCGTCGCCGAGGCTGCCGCACGCCGCGAGGAACGCGAAATTGCCGAAGCCCATGCCTCCGCCCAGAGACAAGCCGCCCGCTACGCAGAGTCCGAGATGCGCCGCCGCGCCTCACCTGCCGTCGACCAATCGGCCGCGAAGCCCTCAGAAACCCTGCCCGACCCCTACTCCGCCGCTTCCACTCCCCCAACGCCGTCGCCATCTCAGCCATCGCTCCGCCCCGCTGATGCAGCAGCAGACTATGAGCAGATCCCCACCCGGGAAAATCCGCCCTCCAACAGTGATCGCGAGCGTCGCGAATATCGCGCCTACACGTCTCCCTCATCCTCCGAGCGCCGCGCCTCCGCAAGCCGCCACTCGTTTCCCCGGCGTCCCCAGGGCTACCACCCTGACGACGCCTCCGGAGTACGTCAGATCTACCGCGGTCCCGACTCCGATGCCGCGGCCGCCGAGTACACCTCCGGTTCCTCACGACCTGCCGCTCCTTCTGGCAATCACGCAATTCCAGTGTCTGCGGACTCGCAGGTCACTGCGATGTCAACCGGACAACCCTTCCTCTCACCTTCCAACGCTAACGAAAGCCAGGCCCCTTTTATGGGACAACGTAGCTCCGATCCCCAACTGCATGCGGCTCGTCCGCCCCAGCCCGAGCAGGCTGCATCCCCCGCTCCGGCAACTCGTGGCCAATGGCCGCCGTCCTCCGGGGATCGTCCGCAGGCTGAAGCTCCTTCGCATGATTCGACCCGCGAGATGGACGACAGTCTGGCCGCTGCAAAACCTCCTGCGTCAAGACCGCTCCTTTCTTCGAGAATTACGCCCTCCGCCGCATCACCCAGACCCGTCTCTCCGTTCTCGCAGGCGCTTGTTCCATCCGACTCCACTCGAGGCCGCCGCGCCCAGGACGACTTCGACTACCAGCAGTCCCAGGGATTCCCCGAGCGTCGCAGCACGCCGGAACCCATGTCGGAAACCCTCCCCGCGCAACGGCCTGCCAACCAGACAGATCCCGCCGGTCCGGCCTGGCTCTACGCACCGCCCGCGCCGCAAACCGCGCCCAAGCCCATCGCGAATCTATCTCCCGTCCAATCCTCCGTAGCCGACACGTTGCAACACTCACGGGAACGTGTCGCCGCCCGCTGGTTCGCTCTCAAAGGCGTCTTCGAGCAGCCCGGTCAGGAACAAACCGAACCTGCTCCGATCCGCCAGAAAGAGACCCGCACCCCCGTACTCGCGGTCTTCTCGCTCGCCGGCGGCGTCGGCAAAACGAGCCTCGTCGCAACCGTCGGCCGCGCTCTCTCCTCCATGGGAGAAAAAGTTCTCCTCACCGATACCACCTCTCACGGCCTGCTGCCGTTCTACTTCGGAGCCAGCGAACTTCGTCAGGGAACCGTCCGCACCTTCTCGCCGCCCAGCGGCAGCACCGACGCACCCATCTATCTGGTCAGCTACGACATCGACCAGAAGGGAAGCGACGATGCCGCCCAGGAGCAGCTCACCGAAGAAATCATCAACAACAGCCGCGGCACCCACCGTATCCTGCTCGACCTCAACACCAGCTCAAGCTGGATCGTCCGCCGCATGTCGCGCCTCAATCCCACCATCCTGGTTCCAGTCGCGCCGGACATGAACTCCGTGATCAGCCTCCAGACCCTCGAAAAGTTCTTTAGCGGCGTCAATGACGGCGATGGCCGTCCCCTGCAGCCTTCCTACATCCTCAACCAGTTCGACACTTCGCTCCCCCTGCACCTCGATGTCCGTGAAGTCATGCGCCGTCAGCTCGGAGACCGCCTGCTGCCCTTCGTCATCCGCCGCGCTCCCGCCGTCAGCGAAGCTCTCGCCGAAGGCATGACCGTAGTCGACTACGCTCCCGACGCCCCCGTCGCCGAAGACTATCTCAACCTCGCCACCTGGCTGCGCACCGTCGCCGCACCTGCCACCGCGGGCTTCCGCAACGTCAGGTGGAGTGAGAGATGACCTCGTCACCACTCATACAACCGTTTGAGTCAGGTGACGCGCTCCTCTTCAAAGTTCTTCGGTTCCTCATCCTCGCCGGCGGGACCCTCCTGCTCTGCTTCGCCGGCATCCTCGATCTCGCGTGGCCGCAGCAGATCGTCCTCGGCATTCTCACCGTCGCCCTCGTCATCTGGCTCGACCGCAGCTCCAGCTCCTACCTCATCACCCTCACGCTCCTGCTGGTCTCCGTCTTCTCCACCTTCCGCTACGGATACTGGAGGTACGCGACCACCGGCAGATTCCTCTTCGCTCCCGGCTCCGCATGGCGCAAGCTCGACGTCTTCTTCATCGCGCTCCTGCTCCTCGCCGAAACCTACGCCTTTCTCACCCTCTTCCTCGGTTATCTGCAAACTCTCTGGCCTCTGCGCCGCATTCCGGTAGCGCTTCCCGACGATCCTGAATCCTGGCCCGCCGTCGATCTGCTCATCCCAACCTTCAACGAGCCGCTCAGCCTCGTGAAGTTCACCGCGCTCGCCGCCATGAACATCGACTGGCCCGCCGACCAACTCAACGTCTATATCCTCGACGACGGCAAGCGCGAAGAGTTCCGCAAGTTCGCCGAAGACGCCGGCATCGGCTACATGACGCGCGAGACCAACGAGCACGCCAAGGCCGGCAACATCAACAACGCCCTCGCCAGTCTCGACTCCCCCTACGTCGCCATCTTCGACTGCGACCACGTCCCCACCCGCAGCTTCCTCCAGATCACCCTCGGCTGGTTCCTCCGCGACGACAAGCTGGGCATGCTCCAAACCCCGCACCACTTTTATTCCCCCGATCCCTTCGAGCGCAATCTCGACCAGTTCCGCATGATTCCCAACGAAGGCGATTTCTTCTACAGCGTCGTTCAGGACGGCAACGACTTCTGGAACTCCACCTTCTTCTGCGGCTCCTGCGCCGTCCTCCGCCGTTCCGCCCTCGACGAAATCGGCGGCATCGCCGTCGAGACCGTCACCGAAGACGCCCACACCTCGCTGCGCATGCAGATGAGCGGCTGGAACACCGCTTACATCAACATCCCGCAGGCCGCCGGCCTCGCCACCGAGCGCCTCAGCGGCCACATCCGCCAGCGCATCCGCTGGGCACGCGGCATGATCCAGATCCTCCGCACCGATAATCCGCTCTTCGCTCGCGGCCTCAACCTCGCGCAGCGTCTCTGCTATTTCAACTCAATGACGCACTTTCTCTACGCTCTTCCGCGTCTCATCTTCCTCACCGCTCCGCTGGTCTATCTCATCTTCGGCCGCGTCAACCTTCCCGGCTACTGGGCCGCCATCCTCGCCTACGCCTTTCCTCATCTCGTGCTCGCCTCGGTTGCGCACTCCCGCATCCAGGGCCGTCACCGCCACTCCTACTGGAACGAGATCTACGAGACCGTTCTCGCACCCTACATCCTGATTCCCACCGTACTCGCGCTCATCAATCCAAAGCTGGGCAGTTTCGACGTGACCGCCAAAGGTGGAGTCGTCAACCGCAAATTCTTCGACCGCCGCATCGCCAGCCCCTACCTCTTTCTGATCGCGATCAATCTCATCGGCATGCTCTGCGCCATACCGAGATTCGTTCAGTTTCCAGGTGCAGACCGCATCTTTCCCTTGAACATTCCCGCCAACATGTATGACGGCAACCACATCGGCACGATTGCAATGAATCTCGTCTGGGCCTGTTTTAACCTCGTCGTCCTCGGAGTAGCCACCTCAGTCGCATGGGAGAGCCGCCAGCGCCGCCAGAGCGTTCGCCTCGCAATCAAGGTACCCGCCGACGTCGCGTTCGCCAACGGAGCCACGATCCGCGGCATCACCGCCGACATCTCCAGCGGCGGCCTCATGATCCGCATGGACCGCAGCTTTATCGCGCACGCCGGCGAAGCCCTCAAAATCACCCTGCCCGTTCTCGACGGCAACGCAACCCTGCCGGCCACCGTCGCCGGCATCAGCGGAAGTTTTGTGCGCGCACAATTCGATCCCCTCAACCTGCAGCAGGAAGAAGCGCTCACCATGGTGCTCTACTCCCGCGCCGACACCTGGCTCGGCTGGGGCGAGTCCCGCGAAACCGACAAGCCCATCGTCAGCAT
This sequence comes from Edaphobacter sp., assembly GCA_036267495.1. Taxonomy (GTDB): domain Bacteria; phylum Acidobacteriota; class Terriglobia; order Terriglobales; family Acidobacteriaceae; genus Edaphobacter. The sequence goes on along the minus strand of DATAVY010000139.1, from coordinate 13,754 downwards.
CGGCAAAATAATCAAGCTCTCCTTCAACGGCATCCGCCAGACCCTGCGCGACGAGACCAAACCCAGAACCAGGCTCGCCACCAGCATCCTGCCCCTCCTCTTCATCGCCGTCCTCTCCACCGTCTCCACATCCCAGGTCGCCCCGTCTCCAACCCCGCAATCGGCCACGCCACCTTCCCCATCAACCCAGCCTCTCAAAGCAATCCCCACCCCCCCACCCGCAACCGATGCCTTCGACAACACCGTCACACTGGCCGACCTCGGCGTCGCCAACACCATCGTCCTTCGCGGCGCCGATGCCTCCCGCACCATTCGTTTCTCCCTGCCCCAAACGCAGGTCGTCAAGACTGCCACCCTGCATCTGCGCTATCACCTCTCGCCCGCGCTCCTGCCATCCATCAGCCATCTCAAGGTCAGCCTGAACGGCACCTTATTCGCCACCATCCCGGTAACCGCGCCACCCGCAACCCAGCTCACACCCACCAGCACGAACGCGACCCACAGCGAAAGCAACTCACTCTTGGAGACCACCCTCACGCTCCCCGCGGAGGCCTTGGCGCGCAGCAACGAGCTCACCTTCGAGTTCATCGGCCACTCCACAACAACGTGCGAAGATCCATCGAACTCCGCCTTATGGAGTCACGTCGACAACACCTCGACCATCGAGTTCACAGGCTCGCTCGTCGCCCTGCCCGACGACCTCAAATCATTGCCCGCCCCCTTCTACGACGCCCGAGCCGATCTCCGCCCCTCAATTCCAATCGTCTTCCTGACCCAACCCTCTCCAAAGACCCTGCAAGCCGCCGGCATCGTAGCCTCATGGTTTGGGATATTCACAAGCTCCCGCCCCATTCGCTTTCCCGTCTCCATAGCGGCCATCCCAAAAGGCAACGCAATCGTCATCGCCGAAAACACCGGCACACTCCCCGCCTCGCTCCATATCGCCACAGCAACCGGCCCCACCATCGCCATACGCACAAACCCATCCGACCCCTATGCAAAAATCCTCGTCCTCACCGGCAACTCCGCGGACGAAGTTCTCACCGCCGCAATCGCACTCAGCCTCCCGCGCAATCTCTTCGCAGGCGACACCGTCAGCATCCCCTCTCTCAAGATGCCCGCCCTCCGAGCGCCCGACGACGCACCCCGCTGGCTCAGCACCGAAACCGTCACTCCCATCGGTGACATCCTCGACTCCGGGAACGACTCCGGCGACCTCGAGACCGACGGCGCCAATCCCATCGCCATCTACCCGCATCTTCCTCCCGATCTCTACTACGGCACGCGACAAAACCTGAACCTGCACCTCGCCTACCGCTACAACAGCATCCCGCTCGCAGATGGCAGCACTCTCCAGGTCAACGTCAACGGCTCCTACATCAGCTCAACCCCGCTACCGCACACCAGCAAAACCCAGGTCGAAACCGTCGTTCCCCTACCCGTCTCCACCCTCCGCCCTTTTTCAAACTCGCTCCTGATGCAGTTCCTCTTCAAGCTCCCCAAAAAAGACGAATGCCAGGACCCGAGCCCCGGCAACAACCTCAACGGCTCCTTCCTCAAAGACTCCTACCTCGACATTCAGGGCATCCCTCACTGGGCCACTCTCCCCAATCTCGAAATCTTCGCCAACGCCGGATACCCCTTCACCCGCCGCGCCGACCTCTCCGACACCGCAGTCGTCCTGCCTGACACTCCCACCGCGGAAGAGATCGAGATGTATCTCACCTTGATGGGCCACTTCGGCGCACAGACCGGCTATCCCGTCCTCAACGTCTCCGTCACCAACCCCGACGGCATGACCCCTGATCGCACGAAAGACGATCGCGGCAAAGACTATCTCGTCCTCGGCACAGTCGACGATCAGCCCGCCATCAGCCGCCTCAACCCCTCGCTTCCCGTCGGCGTCGATGGCAGCGGCCTCCACATTCAGGACACGCAGGGTTTCTTCGCGCCGTTACAACACGCCTGGTGGAAGGTTCGCAGCTCCGAGCGCGTTCAGCCCGGTCAGCTCGAAACCGACGGCGGTCTGCCCGACGCGCTCATCGAAGCCATCGAGTGGCCTGCCGGATCAAACCGTTCCGCCGTCGTCATCGTGCTGCGCGATCAGGACGTCGTCTCCAACTTCCTGTCCACCTTCCTCAAAACATCGCAATCGTCCGACATCTCCCAATCCGTCAGCGTCCTCCATGGCTCCCGCTTCAGCTCCTACCGCATCGGCGGCGCCGTCTACCACGTCGGCTCTCTCTCGCGACGGGTTCAACTGAAAATCCTCTTCGAGGACAACCAGTGGCTGATGGTCCTCGCCGTCCTCGGCTTCTGCCTCCTCATGGCCGCCATCCTTCGCTCGATCCTCCGCAGAAAGGCGCGCTTCCGCCTACAAGGCAACGGCTAGCAGATCGCTTATCCGGCAGCAGCAGAATCACCCAAACGTGTAACTCCCCCGCCCTGAATTCTCTTGAAAAGCAACAACTCCACACGTATAACTTGGCCGTACCCCTTCCTCATCTTCCGGCCCGGGCCTTCAGACGAAGCGGTAAACACGATTTCTTCAAAGGGCCCCATGATTCAGTGCAGCGATCGAGCAGGACAGCGAACAGAGCAATTGCGCAGACCTTGTATGTATCTTTCAACCTTGGTTCTTCTCCTCTGCCTCACCGTAGCTCCGGCATTCGCCTCTAAGCCGGACAGCGTTCCCGACTGGGTTCGCACCGCCGCCCAGCAGAAACTTCCCGGCTACTCCCCCGAAACCAACGCCGTCGTTCTCCTCGAAGACACCACCTACACCGTCGCTCCCGACGGCAGCGCGGTCGAGCACTATCGCCGCGTCGTCAAAATTCTTCGCCCGCAGGGCCGTGAAGAAGCGTTCGTAGGCGTTCCCATCGACAAGGACAGCAAGCTGCTTTCCATGCACGTCTGGAGCATTGGGCCCGATGGCCACGAGTACGCCGTCAAGGACAACGAGATGATCGAAATCGGTTATCCCGGCCAGGGCAATTTCTTCATGGATCTGAAGATCAAAGCCGCGAATCCGCCCGGCCGCGATCCCGGCGGCGTCGTCGCCTACGAATACGAGCAGCGCAACCACGCCTACCTCACCGAGAAGACCTGGTTCTTCCAGGACGATCTGCCGCACCTGACTCAGAGCTTCACCCTCGAACTCCCGCCCGGCTTTACCTATGGAACCGTCTGGGCCCACAGCAAAGAAACTCCAGCCGTCGATCTCGAGCATCAGCGCTGGCGCTGGGAGATGAAAGACACTCCCGCTATCGATCTCAACCAGGTTCCTCTGCGCCCATCCGAGCTCGCCCTCGCCGGCCGCATGACCGTTCACTATGCCGGCCCCACGCTCTCCGCCCCCACCGCGGGAAGTTGGCAAAGCATCGGTCAGTGGTACGACTCCATCTCCAAAGACCGCCTCGCGCCCACGCCGGAGATCGCGGCCAAAGCCAAAGAACTCGTCGGCGACAAAACCGACTTCTACGACAAAACCGAAGCCATCGCAGAGTTTGTTCAGAAGCAGGTTCGCTACTTCGTCATCGAGATGGGCATCGGCGGCTATCAGCCCCACTACGCCGCCGACATCTTCCGCAATCGCTACGGCGACTGCAAAGACAAAGCAACCCTGCTCACCTCCATGCTGTCCTCAATTGGAGTCCACGGAGCTCTGGTCATGGTCGATTCGCGCCGCGGCGTCATCGATCCCGACGCGCCCTCGATTGTCGGCAACCACATGATTGCCGCCATCGAGATCCCCAAAGGCTACACCTCGCCTAGACTCCGCAGCGTCGTCACCTCGAAGACCGGCCGTCAGTACCTCATCTTCGATCCCACCTGGGAGAAGACCGCCTTCGGCCAGCTCGAGCACAATCTCCAGGGCGGCTACGGAGTTCTCGTCGAGGGCAGCGACAGCCAGGTTATCCAGTTTCCCGTCCTCTCTCCCGATCTCAACACCATCCACCGCACCGCCAGCTTCCAGCTCCAGCCCGACGGCTCGCTCAAGGGTACCGTCACCGAAAAGCGCTTCGGCGATCTCTCCGAGCGTCGCCGCGACCTCTACATCTCCGGCGACGCCAAAGAACAGTCCCAGTTTCTCGACCGCCTGCTCGGCGAAGACTTCACCAGCTTCACCGTCTCCGATGTCAAAGTGCAGAATGCAGAGTCCCTCAACAAAGACCTGATTACCTCCTTCGCTCTCGCCGCCGACCGCTACGGCAAATCGATGGGACCCTTGCTCATGGTCCGCCCCCGCGTGCTCGGCAGCGATGGTCTCCACACCGACACCAGGAAACGCCACGTACCCATCAATCTCAGCGAGACCATGCAGGAACACGACGACTACGACATCCAACTCCCGCCCGGCTATGCCGTCGACGAGATCCCCGATCCCGTCAAGCTCGATCTCGGCTTCGCGTCTTACGAAAGCTCCAGTACCGTCAAGGACAACATCCTCCATTACACCCGCACCTATACCGTCCGCGAGGTCACCCTTCCCGCCGACAAATACTCCGATGTCCAGAAGCTTGCGGGAGTCATCGCCGCCGACGAGCAAAACAGCGCCGTCCTCAAAAAACAATAGCCACAAACAGCCAAAAACCTCCACGACCAGACCGCCAGGTACATCCCTCAACAAATCAACCGAAGAAAGCAAACTCAAATGCAACTCACTTCAGGCCGTCGCCTCTTTCTTATTCCTGCTTTGTTTCTCCTTTCCTCAACTCTTGCTCACGGCCAGTGGACGGTCCCCACCCCGGAAGAACTCTCCATGACCGCGCAGCCCGAAGTTCCTGGCGCCGCGGCCGTCTATCTCTACCGGGAAGAGACCACCGACGACAAGCTTCATATGTTCAGCATCTACGTTCGCCTCAAAGTTCTCACCGAACGCGGCAAGGAGTTCAGCAACGTCGAGCTCAACTTCGCTCGCATCAGCAACGGAGGTGGCTATACCGTCGACGACATTCAGGGCAGAACCATTCACCCCGATGGCACAATCATTCCCTTCACCGGAAAGCCCTATGAAAAACTCGTAGAGAAGACCCAGGGCGTCAAGTTCATGGCAAAGGTCTTCACCATGCCTGACGTCGAAGTCGGCAGCATCATCGAATATCGCTACAAGCTCCGCTACGCCGACGATTATCTGCGTGCTCCAGACTGGTACATCCAATCGGAGCTCTGGACCCGCAAAGGCCACTACATGTGGAAACCCGTCGATCTCGGTAGCATCACCGTGACCGGCGCGCGCGGACAGACCAGCAGTACAATCGCCTGGACCCCCATCCTGCCCTCTGGTACCGAGGTGAAGCAGTCCAGGCTGCCCGGCAGCGATCAGGTCATCCTCGAACTCAACGTGCATGACATTCCTCCTTCGCCCGAAGAGGATTTCATGCCGCCGATCGGCAGCTTCACCTATCGCGTCCTCTTTTATTACTCCGCTTACCGAAGCCCGGAGGAGTTCTGGAAAAGTGAAGGAAAGTTCTGGTCGAAGACCCAGGATAAGTTCATCGGACCCGGATCTGCCGTCTCCGCGGCCGTAAGAGACCTCGTCGCCCCCAGCGACACCCAGGACCAGAAGCTCCGCAAACTCTACGCCACTGTCATGAAGCTCGAAAATACCAGCTACACGCGCGAGCGCTCCACCGCCGAAGAAAGAGCCCAGGGTTTCAAAGATGTTCATTCCACCGACGACATCTGGACCCGCAAGCGCGGCAACAACGACCAGCTTGCAGAGCTCTTCGTCGCCATGGCCCGCGCCGCCGGCATGAAGTCCTATCTTGCCGCCGTTACCGATCGCGACCGAAGCCTGTTCATCAAAGGCTATCTCAGCATGTACCAGCTCGACGACGATATCGCCATCGTCAATGTAGACGGCAAGGAGCAATTCTTCGATCCCGGTTCCCGCTACTGCCCCTATCAGCATCTCGCCTGGCAACACAGCCTCGCCCAGGGCATTCGCCAGACTGAAAACGGCACCGACTTTGTCGGCACCACCGGAGATCCCTACGCCTTCTCGCGCACTCAGCGAGTCGCCGATCTCACCATCGACCAGCAGGGCTCTCTCTCCGGCACAATCACCATGACCTACACCGGATCTCCCGCGTTGCATTGGAGACAGCGCGCACTTCAGGGCGATACCGCCAGCCTCGAGCGCGAAGTCCGTACCATGGTCGAGCAACTCATGCCCCAGGGAATTGAAGTCAAGGTCGGCTCTATCGAAAAACTCGAAGACTATGAGCAACCCCTCGTCGCCAGGCTCGAAGTCAAAGGCACTCTCGGCTCCTCCACCGGCAAGCGCCTGCTCCTTCCCGCCGATATCTTCGAAGCCAACTCCAAGCCCTCCTTCACGCATGCGAAGCGTGAGATCCCCATCTACTTTGAATACCCCCGCATGATCCAGGATGCCGTCCGCGTCAAGTTTCCCGCCACCTTCACCGTAGAGTCGCTGCCCGGCAGCGATAAAAGCATCTTTAAAGATGCCGTTGGCTACACTCTGTCATCTGAGTCCACCCCAACTTCGTTTACCGTCCGCCGCAACTACACTCTCGGTGGGATCGTCTTTACCCCTGAATCCTATTCCGATATGCGAGCCTTCTACTCGAAGTTCGAAACCAAGGACCAGGAGGCCGTTGTCCTCACCTCCGCTCCCGCCGCGGCCAAAGCAACTCCTCCCGGAAACTGAGGCAAACGCCGCTTGCCCCTCATCTCAGGGCAGGCGGCAAACCTTCACCGTTTCGTTCCCGTACTCGCACACAAACCCCGTCTCCGCGTTTCGCTTCAACACCACCCAGGTCACGCCCAACGGCCTCAGCGCCGCAACGCGCTCGGCATCTGGTTCCACGCTCAGCCCCGCCTGTGCCGCCTCGCCTCGCAACCAGTCTGTCGCAAGCTCCGGCTTATTGGTCACCACGCCGCCATCCTTGGAGAAATCCGGCAGCGCGCTCCGCTCGGCAATCGCCCGAAAGCCCTGCGCATCCTCGCCCGGCTCCGAAATATACTGCGCATCCAGCGCAAACAGTGCATCCCGCGGCGTATTCCTGCTGATCCACCCGAACGCCTGCTCAAATTTATTCGGCGAATCCGTCGTCGCCGCACCCCCCGGCGCCTTCGGCAATTCAAGGTGCTTCGAAGCAGGGAAAGTTTTTCGTTCCGCCATCACCATCACCGCCGCCAGCAAGGAAAACACCGCAACCCACTGCAACCGCCGCCGCTGCAACACCCGCTCCCCCAGCATCCCGCCCAGCAAAAGAATCATCACCACATACACAAGTTGGAAGATTCGCAACGGCTGCATCCTCGCCACCAGATGCGCTGACATACTGGTTCGGGCAAACAGCATCGCCACCGCAGTGGCGCTCAATCCAGCTGCGATCGCCATGCGCGCCAGTCCAACCCGGGCCTCGTCTCCCTCTCTTCGCGATCCCATAGCAATCATCGACAGAATCACCAACGGTGCGATCAGCCCAATCCACTCATACCAATGCCACTGGCTCAAAAACCAATAATCCCTGGTAAGCATCACCTTGCGGTAGGTATCGCTCTCCGGCGGCGCCGACAGCTGCAGACCCGCCGCCATCGCCACCGCAGTCAACCCCAGCCCCACAGTTCCCCACACCCGAACCAGCCGGCTTGAAGATAGCGCTGTACCAAGCAGCAACACCGATCCAAGCCCATACGCCGCCATCAGCGGATGCATCACCCCCGCTCCGCCCAGCGCCACGCAGCACAGCGCCAATCCCCGCATCCGCTCCTGCCTTTGCTCGCCGTCAATCGCAAACTGAGGCAGCAGAAACTGCAACACACCCGCCATCGCCAACAACGTGCACGGAGTGGAAAGACTTCGCGCCGTGACATACGGATCCATCAGCATCAGCGACGTCCCCGCGATCGGCAACCCGATCCACACCGCTAGCAGCGTGACCGCACCGCCTCTCGCCTCCCTTGAAGCAAAACACCGCGCCGCCAGCAGCCACGCGGCAAACAACGTCATCCAGAACGTCGCGAGATGCACCAGCAGCAGCACCGTCTCCAGGCTCAAATGCGATACGCGAACCAATCCTGCCATCGCCGGCGCAAACAGGGAGTACTGCAAATGTCCCACGACAAACTCAGCCCTGTGCGGATACAGTCCCGGATCCAGCAGGCGTTTGATCTCCGGCAGATAGACTCCCCCGTCTTCCGCATACGGATGGTAGCCATGCACCAGCACCGCAGCAAACGTCAGTGCCGTCACCAGCGGCGCCGCGAAACCGCGCTCCCTGCGGTATTCTTCCCGTCTAAGCCGTTCAGAAGAGATCGGTGATGCTAATGATGTCGCCAAATACCCGGTGCCCCCGCCGCGAAAGAATTCCTGCAACTGCCGTACTGCTCAACCATTCTCTCGTACGCCTGTCTCCTACAACCCTTGCTCCGGATATTAGATTGCCGCGACGCCCCGCGGTTTGCCCGACGCCGGCTCTTAATGGCAATCGAGGCGCCCAGGCCTGAAGAGCTGCTGAAAACGCCATTTCGCTCAAGGACACGGATTTATCTGTGCCTAAGACCTTCATTGAAAATGCGGCTTTCAGCCGCTGAAATATGTTTTAGTTTTTGGAAACACTTTTTCAGCACTCTCTGTAAACTCTCGCGAACAATATTTCGGAAGATACAATCGAAGTTGCATGTCTCATCGTTATTCAGCCCCATATAACTTCTGCGTAATCGTCCAACCCCCGCTGCCCGCTGCGGTGCCCGCATGAACAACACCACTGCCTTGGCCGGTAGCAGCCGCAATCTGTGGAAGACCATTCCCGGTCTGCTCATCAGCGCCTTCTTCCTCTGGTACACCTTCCGCGGAATCTCATTCAATCAGATCCTCGCCCTGCGCCTTCTCCATCCCGCCTGGATCCTCGGCGTCCTCAGCTTCACCTTCACCGGCTATACCCTCCGTTGCGTGCGCTGGACTCAGATGATGCCACGCGGCCAGCGTTCCCTTCGCGCCCACTTTCTCGTCTGCGCCCGCGTCCTCATGACCTCGCTCGCCGCCAACAACATTCTTCCCCTCCGCATCGGCGACATCATGCGCGTCTTTACCTACGCGGGCGACCTGGGCGCCTCGCCCTCTACCATCCTCAGCACCGTCATCCTCGAAAAGCTGCTCGACATCTTCGTTCTCGTCCTCATGTTCGTCTCCACCGTGGGCCGCGTCGCCACGCCCCACCTGCGCCTCATCGCCAACATCTCCCTCGCCATCTCCGCCGCCGGTCTGCTCGTGCTCCTGGTCGCAGCTCGCAGTCTGCAAGCTCCGATCCAGCGGCTATTCCTGCGCCTGCCCGCCAATTCCAAACTCGCAAAGGTCGAGCACTGGATCACTCTCGCACTCGATTCCACCGGCCGCATCGGCGTCGCCGGTTCGCTTCTGCTTCTCTTTCAAACCGTCATTATCTGGACCTGCGAAGGCATGATCTTCGCCTCCGCAATCTTCCTGCTCGGAATTCCCGTCGATCGCATCGCCCCCTGGCTCGCCGTCTCCTTCGCCAATCTTTCCTACCTCATCCCCAGTTCGCCCGGAGCCATCGGCCCCTTCGAACTCGCCGTCAAAACCTCGCTGGTTAGCCACGGAGCTTCCATGGGAATGGCTGCAGTCTTCGGTCTCGCCATCCACGCATGGATGCTCATCTCCGTCACCGGAGCAGGCGGAATCATCTTCCTCATTCACCGCTTCCGCACTCACAACCACAAGCCCCTCTACGTCGAAATCGAACAACTCCCCACCCAACTCCCCTAGCGAATTCGAGCGCCGAGCAACGCGAGGCCCTGCACCGCTACTCCCGCCCAAAAAAGGTACACACGCCACGAAGTGGCCGCCCGGCGCGTAGCGAGCCCGTCCGGCAGGACATAAGCCTCTGTTAAACTGAAATCACTCCATCGCGCGGTGAACCCAAAAGCATGTATCGAACAATCCAGCAGTCCCTGTTGTCCCGCATCCAGGCCATTCTCCTCGCCCGCTACAACATCACGCTCACAAACTTAGTCGTCGAGCAGCCCCCCAGCATCGCCCTCGGCGAACTAGCCCTGCCCGTAGCCTTCGAACTAGCCAAGCGTCTCCGCAAAGCTCCCCGTGCCATCGCAACCGAACTGGCAGCCGAACTAACCGCCGCCCTCCCCGAACTCGAAGGCGTCTCCAGCGTCGAGATTGCCGGCGCTGGCTATCTCAACATTCGCCTCAATCGCGCCGCCGCCGTCCGCCGCATCGCAGCCGGCCAGCACGCCGACATCGGCGGTCCCGGCTTCCGCCTCGTCGAGCACACCAGCATCAATCCCAACAAGGCCGCCCACATCGGCCACCTCCGTAACGCCATCCTCGGCGATACCTTCCAGCGCCTCCTCCGCCCCGACAACTACAAAACCGGCTACGAAGTCGGCGTACAAAACTACATCGACAACACCGGCGTGCAGGTTGCCGACGTCGTTGTCGGCCTCGTCTATCTCGAAGGTAAAACCCTCACCAGCACGCGCGAACTCCTCACCGAACTTCTCGAAACCAATCAGCGCATCGACTTCTACTGCTGGGACCTCTACGCCCGCGTCTCTCAGTGGTACACCGCCGATCCCAATCAGATTCCCCCCCGCAAACAGATCCGCCTCGACACTCTTCACGCTCTCGAACTAGGCAATAACGACACCGCCGAGATAGCAGACCTCATCGCCACCGCCGTCCTTCGCCGCCATCTCGAAACCATGCAGCGCCTCAACATCGAATACGACTTCCTCCCCCGCGAAAGCGAAATCCTCGCCCTCCATTTCTGGGACGCAGCCCGCACCCTGATGCTCGAAAAAGGCGTCCTCTACCTCGAGACCGCCGGCAAAAACAAAGGCTGCTACGTCATGCGCCGCGCCGGGAACCAGGCAAGCGACTCCAATGAAACGGGTGCCTCACGTCCCGATTCTGGGACGCGGGATTCCGTCACACCCGACCAGGCCCAACCCGACGAAGACGCCAAAGTCATCGTCCGCTCCAACGGCACCGTAACCTACGTCGGCAAAGACATCGCCTACCATCTCTGGAAGTTCGGCCTCCTCCCCGGCAAAGACTTCGGCTACAAACGCTTCTTCCACTACAACCCGCAACTAGAAACTGACACCTGCTGGATCTCCACCACCCACGGCGAAAACCCGCACCCCTTCTTCGGCCACGCCGATCACATCTACAACGTCATCGACTCCCGCCAGAACGACCCGCAGAACAACGTAATCGCAGCGCTCCGCGGCATGGGCTACACCGAAGCCGCCGATAACTACACCCACTTCAGCTACGAGATGGTCGCCCTCACCCCGCGTTGCGCCATAGAACTCGGCTACAACCTCAGCGACGAAGACCGCGGCAAGTCCTACATCGAAGTCAGCGGCCGCAAAGGCTTCGGCGTGAAAGCCGACGACCTCCTCGACCGCCTCATCGCCGCCGCACAATCCGAAGTCGACACCCGCCACCCCGAGCTCACCACCGCAGAGCGCGAAACCATCTCCCGGCAGATCGGCGTCGGCGCCCTCCGCTACTTCATGCTTCGCTTCACTCGCAACACCGTCATCGCCTTCGACTTTAAAGACGCCCTCAGCTTCGAAGGCGAGACCGGCCCCTATGTCCAGTACGCCATCGTCCGCGCCGCAAACATCTTCCGCAAAGCCAACACCAGCGAAGCCGAATCCCTCGCCGCCATCGCCACACTCGATCTCTCGAATCTGCTGGACACCGACGAGGGAAGCAGCCTATGGGAGACCTGGCTCCTCGCCTCCAAGCTCACTCTCCTCATCGACCAGTGCATCCACACCGCCGAGCCCGCCTATCTCGCCAAGTACGCCTTCCAGCTCGCGCAGCAGTTCAACAACTTCTACCACCGCCACCACGTCCTCAACGAAACCGATCCCACCCGCAAAACCCTGCTCCTCGCCACCGCCGCCGTAGCCCAGCGCGAGATGACCCGCGCCCTCGCCTACCTCGGCATCGAAGCCCCACCCGTTATGTAACCATCACCGATACAGAAAAATCGACCACGGATCGCACGGATCAAAAACGATTAGTGGATAGAGGCCGATAGATGACTAACGTCGCTTTTGCTCTTAATTCTTTCTATAGCAAGTTCGGAATCGGGTGGTCCGGGTTTTTGAAGGGACGCGGCTTCAGTCGCGCCGAAAGAGCCCATGCAATAAAGAATCCCCCGGGCCACACCCATTACGATCCGCTCTAAGCTTTTCATCCGTTTTAAATCCGTGAAATCCGCGGTCGTCGGTCTCTTCTTCTAAGCCGAATAACCTCGTACCCACTCCAGAATCGACCGCACCGCCACCCCACTAGGCCCATTCGCAATCCACGGCTTCGTCTCCTCGTTCCACGCACACCCCGCAATATCCAGGTGCACCCAAGGAGTCTCCCCTACAAACTCCCGCAAAAACATTGCCGCCGAGGTCGCCCCGCCGTGCCGGTTCTTGCCCGTATTCATCATGTCCGCAATCTGGCTCTTGATCTGTTCTTTGTAATCATCGGTGCAGGGCAGCCGCCAGAACTTCTCCCCCGAAGTCTTCGTCGCCGCCTGAAATTTTTCCGCAGTCGCCTCATCGTTCGAGAACAACCCGGCATTCAGTGTTCCCAGCGCTACCACGCAAGCGCCAGTCAGCGTCGCAGCATTGATCAGATGCGTGCATCCCAGCGTCTTCGCATAGTGCAAACCATCCGCCAGCACCAGCCGGCCCTCTGCATCCGTATTCACCACCTCAATCGTCTTACCCGACATCGCCGTTACCACATCGCCCGGCTTGAACGCCCCGCCATCCGGCATGTTCTCCGCCGAGCACACCACCCCGATCACCTTCACCTTTGGCTTCAGTTGCGCAATGGCGCGCATCGCGCCGATCATCGCCGCCGCGCCCGCCATATCGTACTTCATCTTTTCCATGCCGTCCGCCGGCTTGATCGAGATCCCGCCCGTATCGAACGTAATCCCTTTCCCCACCAGCCCCAGCACCGGAGCATCCTTCGCCGCAACCTGACCCTTGCCCAGCTGCGGCTCATACGTCATCACAATCAGCGCCGGCGGCTGCTCCGACCCCTGCGCCACTGCCCAGAACGCGCCCATCTTCAACTCATGCAGCTTCCTCGTAGAGTGAACCTCGCACTTCAGTCCCATCTCCACGCACATCGCCTCCGCGCGTTTTCCCAGCTCCGTCGGCGTCAGCACATTGCCCGGCTCATTCACCAGCGACCGAGTAAAATTCTGCGCCGCCGCAACAATCAATCCTTCCTCAAATCCCTTCTGGATCTCCTCCCGCGTCGACTTCTCCGCCTCGCGCGCCATCACCCAGAGCGACCGCATCGACCGGTCTTTCCTGTCGCTCCGGTAAGTATCCCAGTCCGGGTCCGCAAGTTCCGCCCCCTCCACCAGCGCCCGCGATAAAAGCGTGCAGGGCAGCGTATCCAGATGTTCATCGTCCAACGCATAGTCTTCCGGAAACGCAATCGCCATCTCCCGTACGCCGAGCGGCTTGGCCACGCGCACCGCGGCGCCCGCGCCCTTGCGCACCTCATCCACCGACAGGTTCTTCGCCTTGCCCAGCCCCACAATCAGCAGCCGCTCCGCCTTCAACCCACTGGGCGTATGCAGCAGCAGCGTCTCACCCATCGTTGCTTTGAACTCACCCGACGCCAGCACCTTCGCCGCCGCATCCGTCAACGCATCCGAGGTCGTCAGCATTGCCGGCAGAGCCTCTGCATCCTTACCCACCGCAATATC
>DATAVY010000138.1:0-6916 GCA_036267495.1 Edaphobacter sp. | reverse complement strand
TGTCCTGCAGGAAGGAGTGCATGCTTACCTCGGAGACGCCTGCCTGGTTTAGCATTTTTGCGGCCAAACAAGGATACGCACCGAGTGGCGGATTTGTTTGGTTTTTTAGAGACATGGCTGACGGGCGGCCGCCGGCGTTGTTCGAAATTGAAAACGGCTGTCCGTAAATGAACGGGGCGAGGAATCACGAAGGACGTTCAGCGAGGTACTATAGCTTGCTGTTTTTAGGAATCTGCAGGGGCCTCTGGTTTTAGCAAGTGGTCGAGGCCGCGGGTGTGCATCTCGCGCTCGAAGGCTGGGTGCGTCGTGTACCGGATGGCCTGCATGCCGACCGCGAGTGCGGCGTCGATGTTTTCCTGCTTGTCGTCGAGGAAGAGGATGTCGGCGGGTGCAGTGGTGAGGCCTTCTGCGGCGTGGAGGTAGATGGCGGACTCGGGCTTGGCGAGTTTGAGGGAGTGAGACCAGGTGTTGTGATTGAAGTCTTCGATCCAGGAGTGTTTGGCGCGGAGGCCGCGTTCCATTGCGTCAGGCATATTGGAAAGAATGCCGGTGGGGATGCCGGCGCGCTGGAGACGCTTTGCCCATTCGAGCATGGGTGGGTTGAGCTGCGACCACAGGTCGGTGTCTGCGGCGAGGAGATCTGTGATTTGCGTAGGAGTGAGGACGATTCCCGCTCCGGCGGCGGCTTTGTTCCAGTAGGCGATGCCGGAGAGTTCGCCGCGGTCGTAGGCGTGACGGTGGGCCCAGTACTCGCGATGGAGGATGTCTTCGTTGAGGCCGGTGATGGTGCGGATGCGAGACCAGGCGGCGGGGTCGGGTGACGCGGAGAGGACCATGCCGTAGTCGAAGAGGACTGCTTTTACCTGTGCCATAGGATGAAGTTTATTTTATGAGGATGAGGGCTTCAGGCGGAGACGGGGCTGATTCGCGAGTAGCTTCGGAGTCGCCTGGCCAGGCTTTTGCCTGCGGTGTGGGCGGGCTCTTCGAGGTAGATGCAGAAGAGGTGGGAGACGATGAGGGTTGCGATTGCGGAGAGAATTGCGAGATTGAGGATGGAGATCTTTGGGTAGGCGAGGTCGAAGACGGCGAAGAGCACGGTGTAGTGGACGAGGTACATGCTGTAGGAGATTCGGCCGAGATATTGCGGGATAGCGGAGTTGAGGCCGAGTTTGAGACGCGGGTCTTGTACGAGGACGATGACGGCGGCGGCTCCGAGCATGGTGAAGAAATCGCTGGTGGGGACGCTGGCATAGGCGAACATGGTGTTGCAATAGAGGGCGAGAGCGAGAAGGAAGCACGTCCAGAGTGCGGGTCTGGGGATGCGGGCGATGAGGGTGGCGAGGGCGATGCGTTCGCGGGCGAGGGTGGCTCCGATGATGAAGAAGATGGAGAAGTAGAAGAAGCGCGCGAGATTGGTGGCGGCGAGGTTGGATCCGCCGAGATAACCGTGCACGAGCGACCAGTCGGCGAGGCGGAGGAGGATGCAGAGGAGGAGCCAGCCGTAGCGGCCGGTGCGAAGGAGAAGTGCGCAGAGGAGGGGAAAGATGATGGAGACTTCCATCTCGTAACGGAGGGACCAGATGGCTCCGTTGAGAACGGAGTTGGGCGGCATGAGGAGTTCGCGCGCGAAGAGGCCGGCGGTGAGCGAGGTTTGCCAGGTGGTTTCGTAAAACGAGGTCAGCGGGAGGTGCGTGCCATAGAAGATCTTGCAGCCGAGCGCGGAGAGTGCGAGGGCCAAGGCGAATGGGATGTAGATGCGGAAGACGCGGCGGATGAGGTACTCGGGATAGGGGAGTTGGCGGCCGCTCCAGACGGGAAGGGAGAGGACGTATCCGCTGAGGACGAAGAAGAGGATGACGGCTTCGCGGCCGAGGAAGAAGGGGCGAAAGATCCAGAGCGGCGGATGAAACTGGCTGATGGCCCACCAGTGATGACAGACGACGGTGACGGCGGCGATGCCGCGGATGGCGTCGAGCTGAGTGACACGGCCGGGGGAGGGGTGCGGGTTCGTGGCGGGCCGTGCGGGGGGAGGCATGTTGTCACGATACTATTCGCGTGATTTGGAGGATGGGGAGTACGGGATTTGAGACGTAGCTTAGTGCGGTGCGACTGCTGGTGAATGATCTCTGGATGAGGCTGAAGCGACAAGCAGGGCGACTCCTGCGAAGAGGAGGGTGTCGGCGACGTAGTTTAAGCCTTCCACAGTTTGCGGGATGCCCGTAGCCATGAAGAGCAGGGGAAGGTAGAGGACGAGAGTGATGACGCTCATCGTGAGGCCGATGGCGGTTGCGGCTTTCCGGGACTCTTTATTGAGCAGGAGCATTATTCCGCTGATGAGAAGAATCGCGCCGGTGAGATAACCCCATAGCGGAGGAAATGGCACCCATGCGGGAGTGAGTTTGGCGAGAGGAATGCCGGGGGCTGTGAGCGGGTGGAGAAAGTATTCGACCCCGAAGAAGATGACCGGGATGGCGAAGCAGACGCGTCCGATAGTAGTGAGGATCTGTTGCTGGCTTAGGAAAGCGGCGAAGGCCAGGATGCCTGCGGCGAAGGCGAAGTCTCGCAGCATGACGGTCCAGAAGATTTTTTCTTTAGGAAGGGCGATGACGTTGGGGATGTGGATGGAAGCGACGAAGAGGAAGAGCATGATGGCCAGAAGCAGCGTTGACCAGCGCACGTATCTTTTGAAGGTGAGGCTGAGAGCCGCGGCGAGAAGAGCGAAGCCGACGAAGAAGGCCCAGAAGAGGCGTGCGGGCATCCAGGCGGGAACCAGCTGCATGAGGATGCGCGGGCCGGCGAGGTGTTCGGCTGCGAAGACTGCCATGGGCGCGGCGACGAAGATGCCGGCTAAGGCGACTAATTTGTCGAGTCCAGTTGCCGCGGCTATCTCTTTGCGGAAAGAGATCAGTCCGATGATGAGAAAGAGCAGTCCTGCGAAGCATGGCCAGAAAACGAAGCTTGATCCCACTTGGGTCCTCTCAGCGCTGCGAATGGATAAGGCCAAATTCTATCTGAGCGGCTATTTCTTTGGCTTGATCTTTTTCTTTGCAGAGTGCGAATTGATCGCGGCGTTTGAGGGAAAGAAGTAAGCAGGTGCGGGTTCGGAAGATTGTGACTGCGGCAGAGGTGCGACCGATCGAGAAGCTGCACCTCGGGGCTGTAGCATAGTTGCGTGAGCTATCGGTTTTCGGCGCGGACGGGTTGGGATGTGGAGGAGAGCGGATTTGCGAAGGCGATTCGCGAGGCGCGGGCTGCGGGAAAGGTGCTCATTGATTTGACTGTATCGAACCCTACGGTGTGTGGGTTTGATTATGATGCGGAGGCAATTTTGCGGCCGCTCGCGAACGTGGGGGCACTGACGTACGATCCCGATCCGAAGGGGATGCGATCGGCGCGGGAGGCGGTTGCGGGATACTACCGCGATCATGGGGCGGTTGTCGATGCGGATGCGGTGGTGCTGACGACGAGTACGAGTGAGGGGTACGGGTATTTGTTTCGGCTGTTGTGCGATGCGGGCGATGAAGTGCTGGTGGCGGAGCCGAGTTATCCGCTGTTTGATTTTCTGGCCGATCTCGAAGATGTGAGACTGCGGAGTTATCCACTGTTTTATGACCAGGGGTGGTGGATTGATTTTGCGGAGTTGGAGAAGAGGATTGGGCCGAGGACAAAGGCGGTTGTGGTGGTGCATCCAAATAATCCGACAGGGCACGCTACCGGAAGTGCGGAGAGGCGGAGGTTAGAGGCGATCTGCATCCAGCATGGTTTGGCGCTGATTGTGGATGAGGTGTTTCTGGATTATCCGCTTGGAGATGAGAAGCTGACGAGTTTTGCGATGGGACCGCATCCGGTGTTGACGTTCTGCCTGAGCGGGATGAGCAAGGTTGCCGGGCTGCCGCAGATGAAGGTGGGATGGATGGTTGGGCTTGGGCCGGAGGCGCTTCTGTCAGAGGCGATGGGGCGGCTGGAGGTGATTGCGGACACGTTTCTGTCGATGAATGCCCCGGTGCAGGGGGCGCTGCCAGGTTGGCTTGCAGGCAGGAAGGGAATTCAGGGGCAGATACTGGGGCGGGTGCGGGGGAATCTTGCTACTGCCCAGAGGAGTGGTGTGGAGGTGCTGCGGGTTGCCGCGGGATGGAGCGCAATTCTGCGGCTGCCGCAGATCGGTGAGGAAGATGCGGCGGAGAGATTGTTGCGCGAGGCTGCGGTGGTGGTGCATCCCGGATCCTTCTATGGGATTGCCGGGGCGGGGCGGGTGGTGGTGAGTTTATTAGGGCCTGAAGGGGAGTTTTGGGAGGGTTTGGAACGCATCGTGCATGGTCAGGATTCGAACCAAAGTAGTTACTAGTTCATGCGACGCTTGTAAGGTGTTAGATTTGCTAATCGCTTTAACTGATTGATTACACGGTTATTGCAAAAATGGATTAGAAGTGCGCTCCGACCCAATAGTTGTAGCCGGCCCATGGCCTGGAATGACGGTTACTTCATCGGGAAGAGTGAGGAGACGTTCGTGGATGGAGGTCAGAATCTTCCGGATGTTTCCGCCGGGAAGATCGGTGCGTCCGATGGAGCCCGCGAAGAGGGTGTCTCCGGCTAGAAGAAGGGTTTGGGTTGGAAGATAGAGGCAGACGCTGCCTTCGGTGTGGCCGGGGGTGTGGAGGATGGAGCCGGAGAGGCCGGTGATCGCGATGAGACTGCCGTCTTCGACGGTGTCGTCGGGAGCTTCCACGGTAGGCGTGGGGATGCCGAGCCAATCGGCCTGGGCGTCCATCATCTTTACCAGCGGCAGGTCGTTCTGGTTGTAGAGGACGGGAGCTCCGGTGAGGCGCTTGAGGCGGTGGGCTCCTGCGATGTGATCGATGTGCGCGTGGGTGATGAGGATTTGCTTGACGGTGAGAGAGTGTTTGGCGAGGAGGGTTATGATGCGGGGAATGTCGTCGCCGGGATCGACCACGATCGCTTCGCGGGAGGTCTCATCGCCGAGGATGGAGCAGTTGCATTGAAGGACGCCGACGGGAATGGTTTCGAGGATCATGTCTGGTTGCTGACTACTGGTTCTTAGGATAATTGAAAGCTATGAGGGGTAATTGAAAGCTGATGAGTTGACCCTGGATCGATCACCTCGAAACGGATCTGCTCCTTGGAGGCTGCCTGGAGGAAGTCACTATCGAGTGGATGTGCTCAGAAAGATGGAATTTGTACGCGGCTTTTTCAGGCTGTAACCTGCGGCTCCTGGTGCTGAGTGGCCTGCCAGGCGTCGAAGCCTCCAGTGAGGTTCGCGATATCCCGAAGGCCGGCACGACGCAGGATGCTGGTGGCAATGGCGCTGCGGTAGCCACCTTTGCAGTGGACAACGAGAAGCTTGCCGGGATCGAGTTCGCGGGTGCGATCGGCTAGCTGGCCGAGCGGGATGCGAATGGAGTTGTCGAACGCTCCGGTTTCAACTTCGCCGGATTCGCGGACATCGAGAATGGTGAGATGGTCTCTTTCTTTCAACTGCAGATCGGCGAGCTCCTGTGCAGTGATCTGCGGGATGTAGTCGAGCTGGTAGCCGCCCTGGAGCCAGCCGGTGATGCCGCCGTCGAGGTAAGCGTCGACGTGCTCGATGCCGACGCGGGCGAGACGAAGCTGGGATTCGCGAAGCTGATCGGCGTCTTCGCCGACGAGGATGATGTGCTTGTCGAGACCGAGAATGCGCGCGGCCCAGGAGGCGTATTGGCCAGAGAGCGCGACGTGAATGGAGCCGGGGACGTGGGCGACGGCGAACTCCATTGCGGGGCGGGTATCTAAAACGATGGTGTCTCCGCGGACAATGGCACCCTCAGATTGGCGGTGGAGGACCTCGGGCGCCGAGAGAGGTTTCGGGGCAGGGAGCTCGTTGATGGAGGAGGCGCCGTGGCGATTAAGCTCGACATCGCGACCAAAGTATTCAGGCCGCGGCGGCAGGCTGTCGGTGAGGAGATGAATGAACTCGTCTTCATTACGGGCGAGAAGAGCATAGTTGGTGCGGCGCTGCTGGCCGATGGTGGAGGAACGCTCGGAGCCCATCTGGCGGCCGCAGAGCGAGCCGGCGCCGTGGGCGGGGAAGATCTGGGTGTCGTCGGGGAGTTTGAGAAGCTTGTCGTGGAGGCTGTGGTAGAGCATGGCGGCGAGCTCTTGCGGGGTGTGATCGCCGGAGAGATCGGGACGGCCGACGTCGCCGACGAAGAGGGTGTCGCCAGTAAAGACGGCGCGGGGGTGCGATGGTTCCGCGAGATCGGTGAGGACCGCGCAGACGCCTTCGACGGTGTGGCCGGGGGTGTGGAGGAAGTTGATGCGCGCGTTGCCGAACTGGATCGTGTCGCCACCATTGATTGGCGTGTGCGAAAAGGTGGCGTGGGCATCGGCGCCGAGATAGATACGGGCGCCGGTGCGCTCGGCCAGCTCGTGATGGCCGGAGACGAAGTCGGCGTGCAGGTGCGTCTCGATGATGTGGGCGATGCGAAGATTCTTCTCGCGAGCGTAGTCGAGGTAGAGGTCGACGTCGCGTTGCGGGTCGATGACGGCGGCGATGCCTTCGGACGCGACGATATAGGAGGCGTGAGCGAGGCAGCCGAGAAAGAATTGTTCTATCAGTACGGGTTCCATGATGGGTCTCGTAGGTCCGCGATGATTTTACTGGAATGTTGTTATCTGGCGCTTGGTTTTGGCTGGCCAGCGAGGTTTCGTTTGAGGTAACCGTTGATTCGACGGTGGTGCGCCTGGCACGGACGGAGTGGGAGAACGCCCTGCGGCTGAGGATGGAAGGTTTGCCGAAAGACTGTGTGGATTTGATAAAACCGATCTAAGATGGCAGCCGTAGTATCTGTGGGCTCCTTTGTATCGATGCCCTGAATGGAAGGCTGCAGCAAGATGAGGGACACCGCAACGCATTCCATAG
>DATAVY010000137.1:0-21120 GCA_036267495.1 Edaphobacter sp. | reverse complement strand
CCGAAGCGCTTCTAGCACGAAAGGAACCTGCTCTCATGCAATCCGCCGTCCCCTCTCAACTCGGTCTCACCCACCGCACCGGATCGCTTCAGGAATCCCTCGCCGGCAAGACCCTCCTCGTCGTCGGCGCAACAGCGTTCGTCGCCGCTTGCGCGCACATCTCCTTTCCGCTTCCCTTTACCCCCGTCCCGCTCACGCTTCAGAACTTCGCCGTCATCCTTGTTGGCATGGCGCTAGGCCCAGTCGCCGGCTTCTCCGCAATGGTGCTTTATCTCGCAGAAGGCGCGCTTGGCCTTCCCGTCTTTACTCCATACTCCGCCGGCGGCGTTGCCCACCTGCTCGGCCCCACTGGCGGCTTTCTCTTCGCCTACCCGCTCGCCGCAGCAACTGCCGGTTGGGTCGTTCGCGCCATGCAACATGTCACCTCGCGATTCCGCAGCGCTCTCGTCGCCGCCACCGCGGCTACCCTGCCCATCTTTCTCCTCGGCGGCGCCTGGCTCGCTCAATTTCTCCATCTCGGCTTCACCGCCACATGGAGCCTTGCAGTTCTTCCCTTCCTTCCCGGCGAAATTGTAAAAGTCACAGCAGCAGCCGGTATCTACAGTGCCTTCCAAAGCTGGCGGAAGTCTTAATCAGCAGCTTTTCTCATCCTCTCCTCCCCGCGCCGGTCCGTCATTCCAACCCCGTGCATCTCACTATCTATCACCTTCTCCAACTCTAAGGACCCATCGCATCATGACTGCCGCCGGCACTGCCATCCAAGAGATCAACATCGCCCATAGTCCCGACTCCGACGACGCCTTCATGTTCTACGGTCTCGCCACCAACAAAGTCCGCGTTCCCGGCTACAAGTTCACCCACACCCTCACCGACATCGAAACCCTCAACCACCGCGCCATCGACGAAGCCTTCTACGACGTCACCGCCATCTCCTTCCACGCCTATCCCTACCTGCAGGACAACTACACCCTGATGGCATGCGGCGGCAGCGTCGGCGAAGGCTACGGCCCCATGATCGTCTCCAGCCGCAAGCTCACCATGCCGCAACTCAAGAAGACCCGCATCGCCGTTCCCGGCACCCTCACTACCGCCTATCTCACTCTCAAACTCTTCGCCCCCGACATCGAAACTGCCGTAGTTCCGTTCGATCAGATCATCCCCGCCGTCGTCGCCGGTGAGTTCGACGCCGGCCTCATCATCCACGAAGGCCAACTCACCTACGCCAACGACGGCCTCACCAAACTCCTCGATCTCGGCCAGTGGTGGCGCGAACAAACCGGCCTTCCTCTGCCCCTCGGCGGCAACGCCATCCGCCGCTCCCTCGGCAAAGAGACACTTGTCGCCACGACCAATGCCCTCCGCGACAGCATCCAGCACGCTCTCGATCACCGCGAAGAAGCCCTCGCCTACGCCATGCAATTCGCCCGCGACCTCGACCCCACATTGGCCAACCGCTTCGTCGGCATGTACGTCAACGAGCGCACCCTCAACTACGGCCCCGATGGCCGCGAAGCCATCCACAAGCTTCTCGAAATGGGTTACGATCGTGGCGTCATTCCGCACCGCGCCAACGTCGACTTCGTCGGCTGACTCACAATTTTTTCTTGCCTGAACTCACAGCCTGCAGCGCCCGACTACGCAGCAGGCTGTGTTATCGTTAATCAGTCGAGTGATTGCAGTCTCGCGTGTCTCAGCCTTTCGCGAAGGCTCTCGCCGGCCTCCTCCCGCAGGAGCAAAACCCAAAGGACGCGTAGCTCAGTTGGTAGAGCATTCGACTCTTAATCGACTGGTCGTAGGTTCGATCCCTACCGCGTCCACCATTTCTATCAACAACTCAGGACTATTTTAGAATCCTCGCGCAGAGGCACTGTGTGAGGTTTTTGTGCAAAATTCCGGACGATCCGGCTGGCTCTCTTCCCCCGCCTCTTCGCCAGGCGAAAACCTGAGCTCGATGAGGAGATCCGCGCCCATCTCCAAATGGACCTCGAAGATCGCAAGGCACGCGGAGAGCCCCCAAACACACCCGCACCGCGTCAACCCCCGAGCCCGGCAGCCGCGCCCTAATCTAGGGCCTAACCCGCGAATCCGGGCCGGCTCTGGCTGAAACAAAATTTGTGGAGGGAAGCTCGTTTAGAAAGTGAAAGCCAGTCCAGCCTGCAACGTTCGCGGCGACTGTGCCAGAAACAAAGTATGTCCATCTGCCGAAAGAAACGGACGATATCCCTGGGCCAGCAGGTTCGTAACATCCACCGTAGCATCCAGCCCCGCCGGCAGCAGATTACCCAGCCTCAACGCCTGACGCAGATAACAACTGAAGTAAGCCTGGTCGCTGAAGGAAGCATACGGATTCACCGCCGTCACCAGCCGCGCCGGCTGCCACCGATAAGAGGCCCGCACTCGCGTCCCGGTGTGGACCACCCTGCCCCGCAAAGCCACCGTGGCTGTCTGAGCGGCTTCGGGCGCCAGATCCTGCGGCATCGTCGAAAGGCTCATCACGGCCCCGTCCTTCGCACTCAGCGCCGCACCCGTGGCATACTCGAACGCCACCCACATGCTCGGCGTCAGCGGCTCCGTCAGCGTTACATTGACTCCCTGGGTCCTATAGCCTCCAGCTAGAAGGCGGAAGTTCCCCGTAGTCGAATCGGCCAGAATCCCGTTTGCCCCAGCTTGACCGGTCTGTTGAATATCCGCCGCATCCAGCGCGCCGCCGCCCGCCACCGCCACCCGGTTCAGAGAATCGCGATAATACGAAATCTGAATCAGCCCGGGTCCGGCCGTGCGACTGGCGCTGAACTCGTGATGAACGCCCTGCTCCGTCTGCATCCGTCCCTGGTACATCGCGGATACCGGCATCTCCTGCTGCACCGAATCCAGGCCCGCAAACGACTGCAGGTTCTGCGACGTAGCCATCCGGTACCCAACCGTCCAGGCCTTCATCGGATGCGCCGTAATCTTCAGGAACGGCCGCGAACCGGAAGCATAACCCGCGGAGCGGACAACATACAGCGTGCCTCCAGCTTCCAGATCGGCAAAATCTCCAATCTTCATCTGCTGCGCCGTGGAGACCTGCATCGCATCGAGGCCCGGAGTTCCGCCCGAACTCATCAGCTCCGGATGCGTTTGATAGCTCACCACCCCCCGGCCCGCTCCCGCGAAGCCAAGTTTTGTCTCGTAACCTGTCGCAATCTCCGTCGAAGGCCCAACAGCAGTCGGCCCCGGCTGTTTGCCAATGTCCGCGCGCAGAGTCAGGCCGCCTCCATCATCGAGCGTCCGGTCCAGAACAAAAACGTTGTGGATCCCGCTGCTGCCAAAACCGCCGTCGCCGGCCGTCATCTCGGCTCGCGCCCGGTCGGAGTGTCTGGACTGCGATTCCGTCACGCTCGACGAGACCATGATTACGTCGCCATCTTCAGCCAGTCGCAAAATGGGCCGGTTCGCAGCGGCACGCAACGTCCACTTCCAGTCATCGCTCGGCTCATCTGCCTTGCGCCGTTCCGCGGGTATCCAGGTGGCCGACTCGAACAACGTGTTCAAGGTAAGGTTGACAACAGTCTGCGCCCCGCTCCGAAGCTGTTGATTGCTTCGCATCGCCGGCACAAACATCGCAGCCGTCGCCCTCACCTCATACTTTCCCGGAATTAAGCGGGCAATCAGATAACGCCCATGCAGGTCGGTAAACCCAGTGCCAAGAACCGCCGAGTTGTCGGCAATCACCTGGACCATCGCCCCCAGCTGCGCCACACCCTGTCCATCGCGGACCACGCCGGTCACAATCGCATTTTGAGCCGAAGCCATCCCCACTGCCGCAATCAGCAGCACCCACGAGACAACCGCGATCTTCACCTGGGGTCGTTGCACAGTAAAGCCGTCCTGCGCGCCGATGGCCGTTCGAAATATTCCTCGCCCGAATAAAGGGGGGCGTCTTACAGAATGCGCGTCAACCGGTTATCGCCAATCCACTCCGCATAACCATGCCGCCGTACTTCGTTCGCACCTGCCTAATCCACGATGAAAGCCGCAGATTCTGCGATCTGCTGTTTCGTTATTCCGTCATTTACTTTAATATTCACCTGATATTTACCCGGTTGCAGACTCGCCAGCGGCAAGCTCTTTTCAATTGTCACCTGGTCCGCATTCGGATTCGTCTTCGTCGTTGATTCCTGCGTCTGCAAGATGGCCTTGTTGGTCGCCATATCCAGAATCTGGTACTCAATCGTAGCGCCGTTCTGCTTGCTCTTTTCGTCGATGCCAAGGTTATACACCTGCATCCAGAAGTTCAAATTCTGCGCCCGGTGATAGGTCACCGGAACCGCAACGCCGGTCGAAACACGCGGAACGATATGCGTGTCTCCAATAACAAATCGTCCAGCCCCGATGTCGCGCGACGGCACCCGCTCCATCTGCCCCGCCAGAATCAGCGAGGAAGCCGACAGCCGGTCATCGTCATAGCGCGGAACATTCAGACTGCGCTCCCACCGGCCTATGTGATCCGGATTATTCACGTCCTTCACCACAATATCGACCTTGTACAGCCCCGGCCGCAGCGGCATCGACTGCCAATATACCGATAGATCGTTCCTCTTGCGCGCCAGCAGCTCACTCGGAACCTGAACGCTGACCGGCTCTTCAAACGTCTGGATGATCCGGTGATTCAGGTTCGTGACACGCCCCAGAATGTTCACCGTGCCGGTAGATACGCCATCTTTCGTGACGAAAGTGATATCGCTGTTCTTGATCTGCAGCGTCAGAGGAACAAGGATCGTATCGTTCGTCACCTTCACGTAATCGGTCCGAACGTCAAATAAAAATGGCGGTCCCTTCAGGATCTTGGAGGTTGTCATGAACTCCTCCAGGTCTTTGAACTTGATCACCGGCGGAGCCATCAGTTTTGCAAACTGGTCGAGACGATCAAACTGCTTGCTCTGCTGCTGCTCCGACATCGGCCCCTTGCCCAGCTGTTCCAGACCACCCGAAAAACGGTCCGACTGTTTCGCCATTCCCATCTGTTCGTACAGCGTCTGCCCCGCTCCCGGCGTATGCTTCAACGCATCTTTTTCCGAACGGTCGATCGTCATGTGGTAATCGCCGCACATGCACGAATCCACAAATTCGATGTCGATGTTGTCCCCGATACCTTCAAGGTAGCGGTAATGCCATATCTCAAAGGGAAACGTCGACGTATTGCCGCCACCCTCGTCCATGGGACGCTCATAACTGCCGCCGCTCGGGTGCGAGTCGATATTGTCCGGCTTGCCGAAGGCAATATAAATATGTCCGCGGTCCGTTCTCCAACCCGGCTTGCCCGCTGCGAAATGCTCGTTCGCATACGCAATGCGTGCATAGTGCTCTTCGCGATACTCATTCTCCGGCGAGTCGGGATTCGGATTCCGCCGTAGCCAGAAATTCTCGATGAACTGATCGCGCTCTTCGTCGTTGCTCAGGCTCTTGAACGACTGCAGCTCCTGGTCGGTGATGATCCACCGGACATCCTCATCGACCCACTTCTTGTACTCGCCCTTAAGCTCCTGCCTCAACGCCTTCTGCTGAGCAATCTTTTCCTTGTCGGTTAGCGGACGCTTTAACGGATCGGGCTGCTCCGTGATCGGAACACCCTTGGTTACCCCATCGCTCTGCGGAGAACTCCCGGATGTCTGCTGCGCAGCCAGAACCTGCACGCCCACCATCAGCAGGAACACCAAAGTCATGCCGGATACAAAGCGCCGTGAGCTGGTCATAATAGGGGCGGTACTCCTGATACCAACATGTATTGTAGAGCGGTTATATCTCTGTTACAAGAGGTAGACGTACGGTTTGGCCTGATATCATCATCGGTATCGAAAATAACTCCAAGTCTCGTCCGTACGAGAGTTGCGGCCTCCGTCAATCTTCCGGGTATCCAGGCTGAGTCCCGGTTTCTGGCAGGAAATATGGAACAGGAACCCGATTGTCTCCGTATTGTCTCTATGGCAGCCAACAACTTCGTCCAAAGCACCTCTGGCATCGGTTCCAGCGGTCCTTAGAAAGCAGCAATGAGCGCTAAAAAGATCATCATCGTCGTCGCAGTAGTCTTGGTGCTGGCAGGAATCGTCGTCGGCAGTATCCTTCACGGACAATCGAGCGTAACCAAAGTCGCCACCGGCAAAGCCGTAACTCAGGACCTCACCGCCGTCGTCGACGGAACCGGCCAGATCAAGCCGAAGACCTACGTCAACGTCGGGGCCACCGCCTTCGGACGCATCACTCACCTCTACGTCAAGGAGGGCGATCACGTCAAAGCCGGAACCGTTCTCGCCACCGTCGAAAACGTTCAGCCCACCGCCACCGTCGCGGCACAGCAGGCCACCATCGCCGCGGCTCATACCGACATCACCAGCTTTCTCGCCGCGGAGAAAACCGCGGAGGCCAACATCGCTCAGGGTCAGGCCGATCTCGAACAGAAGAAGCTCGACTTCAACCGGGCCCAGGCGCTCTACAACGATAAGCTGATTGCCAAGCAGGACTTCGACAGCAAGAAAGCAGCCTACGACATGGCCGTCGCCACCCTCGCTCAGCGTCAGGCCGCTCTTGCCCAGTCCCGCGCTCAGACCGAATCTCAGCGCGGACACGCCAATCAGGCAATCGCCAGCCAGCGCGCCAACTACGACGCACTCGACAAAACCGTCAGCCGCGCGCCCTTCAACGGCCTCGTCACCAACGTTCCCGTTCGCGAAGGCGAGACCGTCGTCGTCGGTATTCAGAACGCCGAAGGCTCCACTCTCATGACCCTCGCCGACATGTCCGTCATCACCGCCGAGGTCAAAGTCGACGAGACCGACATCGTCAACGTCCAGATGAACCAGCCCGTCGACGTCACCGTCGATGCCCTTCCCGGCCGTGTCTTCAAAGGCCACGTCACCGAAGTAGGCGACCAGGCCCTCCTGCGCACAACCGGCATCGCCACCAGCCAGAGCACGACAGGCACCGAAGAAGCCAAGGACTTCAAGGTCGTCGTCACTCTGGACAAGGCCGTAGGCGGCTCCATGGAGGAGCTCCGTCCCGGCCTCTCCGCCACCGCCAAGATCACCACCGCGAACAAGCCGAATGCCCTCACCATTCCCATCCAGGCCCTGGTCCAGCGAGACCCCGCAATCGAGAAAACATTCGCCGCCAACTCAGGCAAATCTCCCGCAGGCAGCGCAGTAGCTCCCGCCGGAGCTGCCGCCAAATCGCAGCTCGTCCAGGGCGTCTACGTCCTGCGCAATGATCACAACAAGCTGCGCGCAGAATTCGTCCCCGTCACCACCGGCATCACCGGAGCCACCGACATCGAAGTCCTCGGCGGCCTCAAGGATGGTGATCAGATCGTCACCGGACGTTATCGTATCCTGCGCGCCCTTAAGAGCGGCACCGCCGTCAAAGTAGACAACGCCGTGGAGACCAATCCGGAGACCGCGTCCTAGCCTTCCTGCAAGGAGGATTGTTGCCGGAAGATGGTCCATTAATCCTCGCGGAACCATCTTCCCGGCCTAAACGTACTATCCTGAAACAGGCAACATCACCGGAGAACCGGATGGCCATCGAAACCGCAGTCGAATCCCCGCTCACAACCAGCAACGCCGCCGGCCCCAATCCCGGCGACGTCATTGTCACCGACAATCTCTGGAAGACCTACGAGATGGGCGATCAGCAGGTCAACGCTCTCCGCGGCGTCAATCTCCGCATCCGCCACAACGAATACGTCGCCATCATGGGTCCCTCCGGCTCCGGAAAATCCACCCTGATGAATCTCATCGGCTGCCTCGACTCACCCTCGCAGGGCCGTTACTGGCTCAACGGCCACGACGTCTCCGAGCTCAACGACGATGAGCTCGCCCGCATTCGCAACAAGGAAATCGGCTTCGTCTTCCAGACCTTCAATCTTCTCGCCCGCGCCACCTCGCTGCACAACGTCGAGCTGCCCCTCATCTACAACGGCACCCCCGCAGCCGAACGCACCGAGCGCGCCAAAGCCGTACTCGAGTCCGTCAACCTCGGCTCCCGCATGATGCACAAGCCCAACGAGCTCTCCGGCGGTCAGCGCCAGCGTGTCGCCATCGCCCGTGCCCTGGTCAACAAACCCTCCATCATCCTCGCCGACGAACCCACCGGCAACCTCGACTCCAAAACCGGAGACGAGATCATGGCTCTCTTCGACGACCTCCACGCCAACGGCAACACCATCATCGTTGTCACCCACGAGCCCGACATCGCCGAATATGCCCACCGCGTAGTCACCATCCGCGACGGCGTCATCGCCAGCGACCAACCCTCCACCCGCAGCCGCAATCAGTAATAACAACCGGACCCCGTCCACACTGGTTAATTTGAAATCCTCTGAGATCGCGACTCGGCGAAGGACTCCCTTTGTAAAAGAATGGTTTCAGCTGTAAACAGCTCATTACACTTTTGCGCGTAAAAATAGCAGCTAAACCATGAATTTAAATTGGCCATCAACGTGCTTCTAAGTCTCTCCAGTTCGTCTCCTCCCCGAGAAAGAACCGGAGATCATGACAGACCCGAAGTGCGATAACTGCAACAACCCAAAATCTCACCACACCAGGCACGATACCTTTTGCCTGAAGATCATGGCCTGGACAATCGACAATGAGCGGAAGCCCGTCCTCAAACTATCGCCCAGCGATCCAGTAGCCTCTGACAAATTCAGATACCCTGTTGCCGTTTGATCGGAGCCTACATCCGTAGCCGCGCCCTCAACCGTCTAAAATGAAATGATGGGAATAGTCCTCCGCGGGCCCCGCTTCATCGGAACTCTAGCTGCCCTCCTGCTGCTCGTCTCCACCCTACACGCCGACCCGGCGCGCTTCGACCTCGCCGGCCCCAAAGTCGACGTCCACGTCACCCGTAACGGCCGCACCCTGCCCATCGCCCAGGTTCCCAACCTTCAACCCGGCGACAAGCTCTGGTTGCACCCCGACCTGCCGCCCACCCAGTCCGTCCATTACCTTCTCGTCGCCGCCTTCCTCCGCGGCACCACCAACCCGCCCCCCGATAACTGGTTCACCGAGATTCAGACCTGGAACAAGAAAGTCCGCGAAGAAGGCGTCACCGTCACCGTACCCGCCGAAGCCCAGCAGGTCATCCTCTTTCTCGCCCCGGAAACCGGCGGCGACTTCAGCACCCTCCGCTCCGCAGTCCGCGGCCGCCCCGGCGTCTTCGTCCGCGCCTCGCAGGATCTGCTCGAAGCTGGCTTCGAGCAAGCCCGCATCGAGACCTATCTCGCCAACATGCGCCGCGTTCCTCCAGCCGACTCCAAGGCCCTCGCCGAGCACTCCGACCTCCTCTCCCGCACCCTCAATCTCAAACCCAACGGCGATTGCTTCAAGAAACCCGTCGACGCCCAGGCCACCTGCCTCACCCAGGCCGGCACCCAGACCCTGCTCGACGACGGACACGGCATCACTGTCGCCGCAGCTCTCTCCAATGGCCCCGGTTCCGACCTCATCAATCAGGCCAGCTACACCGGTCTCGGAGGCGCCGGTCTCTATAGCGCCTACGTCGGAGCCGTCGTCGACCTCGTCCGTATCATGAGCGGCCTCCACACCGCCAAATACCAGTACATCCCCGCCATCGCCTTCCCCAACGGCGATGCCCTCAACCTCCGCCTCAACACCCCACCCTCCTTCCACGATCCCAAGTCCGTCATCGTCATTGGACTGCCCGCCATTCAATCCGCCGTCCCTCCGCCTCTGCGTCCCTCCGACCCCAAAGAGATCTCCTGCCTCCTCAAGCCGGCTGTCGTCCTTCCCGTCGAAGGCGCGCCCCTGGTCTTCTCCACCGCCTATGCTCACGACCTGTTTCTCCACCTCGACGGTCCCGGTCCCGGCACCGACATTCCCCTCACCGCCGACGCCTTCCAGGGCGGCCTCATCCTCGCC
Source organism: Edaphobacter sp. (assembly GCA_036267495.1). Lineage (GTDB taxonomy): Bacteria > Acidobacteriota > Terriglobia > Terriglobales > Acidobacteriaceae > Edaphobacter. The sequence goes on along the minus strand of DATAVY010000137.1, from coordinate 11,206 downwards.
CATATCCCCGCACGTCATCCCCTGCCCCTCGACCCCGTCTCCGGCCCGGCCTCCTCAAACGACGACTCAGCCTCGTCCAATCCTCGTCCCGCCCCTCCGTCCACCCCGGCCACACCAGCCCCTCCCACCACCAGCACCGTCACCGGCATAGTCAAAGGCTACTGGGGATTCGATCCCTTCACCGGCCCCGTTCTCAATCTGCAGGACACCCCCGGCAAAGACTGGAAGCTCGTCGATGCCAAAACCCTCATCGCAGGCCAGGACAACCACCTCACCCTCGCCTCCACCGGTACTGCCTGCATCGACAAGATCGGCATCGACACCGCCGCCGGCAAGCAGATCGACACGCACTGGAAGCCCGCCGCCAAACCAGCCGAGGTCGATGTCACCGCCTCGCTCAAATCCGTCGATCCCGGCGACCTCCGCCTCGCCATCCACCAGTTCGGCAAAGACAAACCGGACTCCCTCAACGCCAAGACCTACTCCGAACCCGCAACCCTCAAAGCACTCGAGCTTCACTCCGGGGATACGACCGCCGACCTCACCGGCACCAGCCTCGATCAGGTCCAGCACCTCATCATCGACAACCTCACCTTCAGCCCCGCCCCTGCTGACCCGTCAACCGGCTCGGAAGCGGCAGGCTCGCCAAACTCATCCACCACTCTCCGTCTCACTCTGCCGCCCAACGCTTCCGCGCCAAAACTGAACGCCGGAGAGCGCCTCACCGCCAGCTGCTCGCTCAAAGACGGCCGCACCCTCACCCTCCCGGTCACAGTCTCCGCGGCCCGCCCCTCGGTCACCCTTCTCAGCAAAAACATCGTGCAATCGAAAGATACCCCTATCCACCTCGCCGATCCGAACGACCTCCCTGTCAGCCAGCAGCTTATCTTCTCGCTTAGATCCGCCTCCCCATTCCCGCGCGCCGGCAAACTCGAGATCGCCAGCGCCGACGGAACCCTGCACACCATCCTCACCGTCGCCTCCGGCAACCTCATCCTCCAGAACCCCCACACCCTCCTCGCCACCCTCGATCCACTCACCGCCTTCGGCACCTCCGCCTTCGGCCCTGTGCGCCTGCGTCCCATCGCCCCGGACGGCGCCACCGGCGACTGGCTGCCTCTCGTCACCCTGGTTCGCCTCCCGGCCTTCAAAGACCTCGAATGCCCCGCCGATGCCGCGCAGCCATGCACCGTCTCCGGCTCCAGCCTCTACCTGATCGACTCCATCGCAGACGACCCAACCTTCGTCGACCCCACAACCGTCCCAGAAGGCTTCGTCGGCGACACGCTCTCTCTTCCCCACCCCCCCAAGACCGGCTTCTACCTCAAGCTCCGCGACGACCCCAACGCCGCCAACTCCGTAACCCTCCCCATCCTCCCCCAATCGCCTGCCATCAACCACTAACCACTAACTTAGCTCGCCGTAACAGCCGCGCGGTAGGTTTCTTATACTTCCCGTCGCCGTCGTCCGCTCCCCTATTCACCACAAAACCATTGTCATTCTGAGCGAAGCGAAGAACCCCCGCATTTTGCTTTTGCCTTTGCCGTTTTTGCTTTGGTTGTCACTCTTCGCCGCAGGCGGAGGATCTGCTTTTGTCATTGCTGCCTTTTATTTGTCATCCCGTAGGGATCTGCTTCTGCCGTTGTTGTCGCCTTTGCCCTCTGGTAATCCTTCGCCGCAGAGAACCTGCATTACCCTTACCGCTCCCTTACTCACAAAAAAACTATTGTCATTCTGAGCGAAGCGAAGAACCCCCGCATTCTGCTTTTGCCTTTGCCGTTTTTGCTTTTGTAATCATCCTTCGCCGCAGGCGGAGGATCTGCTTTTGTCGTTGCTGCCCACTATTTGTCATCCCGTAGGGATCTGCTTTTGTCGTTGTTCTTGCCTTTTGGTAATCCTTCGCCGCAGAGGACCTGCATTACCCTTATCCGCCCCTCATTCACAAAAAAACTATTGTCATTCTGAGCGAAGCGAAGAACCCCCGCATTCTGCTTTTATCTTTGCCGTTTTTTGCTTTGGTAGTCCTTCGCCGCAGGCGGAGGATCTGCTTTAATTCCATTTTTTTCAACACCCCCCATGGCCATCTCCCAGCCGAAGAGAGTACCCTGTCATTTGCACGCAATAAAGTCGGATGAGGCACTCGGCGGCCCTCAATCCGCACTCTCAAATCAGCGACCGAACCCCGCCGCCTGCCGCGTGCCCGACCGTAAACCTCCACCTCCAACCCCATCTTCGAGGAGAACATCATGGCAGCCAAAGTCTCGTATATTGCCAAAGACTACAACTCCGTCACGCCCTACCTGATCGTCAGGGATGCGGCAAAAGCCATCGACTACTACAAGAAAGTCTTTGGAGCCACCGAAACCGTCCGCATGCCCGGCCCTGACGGCAAGATCGGTCACGCCGAGCTCAAAATCGGCGACTCCAACATCATGCTGGCCGACGAAAATCCCGGCATGGGCGCAGGCCACGCCAGCCCCGCCACCGTCGGCGGCAGCCCGGTAAGCCTCTACGTCTACCTTCCCGATGTCGATCACGCGATCCAGCGCGCAACCGCAGACGGCGCAAAGCTCCTCAAGCCGGTGGAAGACAAGTTCTACGGAGATCGCAGCGGCTTCATCCAGGACCCCTTTGGACACTTCTGGGGCATCGCCACCCACATCGAAGATGTCTCACCCGGCGAAATGAATGAACGCATGAAGAAGGTCGCGCAGCCAGCCTAGCTCGCTCCAACCAGGAGGCAGGGCAGTCATGCCCCGCCTCCAAACTGTCTTCTCCTGGCGCTGAGCTTCCTGAAGCGGATCTGCAACAACCGTGCAAACTACTAGTCCTATTGCCCTTAGCGCCACAACAAATTATTTTCTTCAAAAACAGCCCAAAAATCGCATGTCAAGTCCCGAAACCACTTAACTCCCTCAAACCAAAGCAAATAGAGGTTGACATTTAGTTGGTTAAACCTGCTATACTAAGTATATAGAGTTAAGAAAAAGCCCCGGTCAATCCGGGGCTTTCGCTTTTAGACCCATAAGCCGTTCAGAAAGAATACTTTGGAAGTAACCCATTTGTTATGAATACTTTGCAGACACAGACGACCTGTAAACCTTTGAATATAATAGATTTATGCGCGGGCAATGGGGGGAGGGGTATCCCTGCCAGAAAAGGCCCGGAAAAAACAAAGAGCCATTGCAGATTCCTGCCTGTCAGGCCCTGAAACGAGAACAGAGAAAGAAGGAGAGACAAGAAAGCCCCGCAGGGATTCACTCCCTCCGGGGCCAGCTTATTTAGAAAGAAACTTACGTCAAAGCTGCCGGAGGCGGAACATCCACCGCAGCCTCGCGAAGCGCCTGCTGCACCTTGCTATGCTTCACGCTGTACGTGAAATAGATCAGCAGACCGAACGCCAGCCACGCCACCACTACGATCTTGGTCAACGCCGGCAAGGTCCAGATCAGGTACAGTGCGCTGATGATGCCCAGAATCGGCACCAGCGGCACCAGCGGCGTCTTGAATGGCCGATGCAGATCGGGATTGCGCCGCCGCAGAATCCACACCCCGGCGCATACGATGGCGAACGCCAGCAGCGTGCCCATATTCACCAGTTCACTCAGCCTGTCGATCGGCAGCAACGCCGGCATAAACGCGACGATCACCCCGACAACAATATTCGAGATCCAGGGCGTGCGGAACTTCGGATGAATCACTCCCGCCCACTTCCACAGCAGCCCATCCCGCGACATCGAAAAGAACACCCGCGATTGGCCCAGCAGCATCACCAGCATCACCGAACCCAGACCGAACACAGCGCCGATCTTCACCAGAATGCTGCCCCACACAATGCCCGTCGCATCGATACCGAGCGCCACCGGAGCCGCGACGTTCAGCGCCTTGTAGTTGACCAGGCCGGTCAGCACGCCCGACACCAGGATGTAAAGTCCCGTGCAGATCACCAGCGACCCGAGAATGCCGATCGGCATATCGCGCTTCGGATTTTTGGCCTCCTGCGCCGCCGTCGAAACCGCGTCGAAGCCAATATACGCAAAGAAGATCGACGCCGCGCCAGCCGTGATGCCGCTTATGCCAAAGGCTCCCGGTCCTTGGTTCCGCGGTATAAATGGCGTCCAGTTCGCATGCGCCAGCTCCCGGTGATGGAACAGAAAATTTCCGCCAAGCACAAGGAACAGACCGACGACGGCAAGCTTCACCAGCACGATCGCCGTATTCAGGTTCGCCGACTCCTGAATGCCTCTCACCAGGACGATGGTCACCAAGGCAATCGCAATGAAAGCGACCAGATTGAACACCCCCGTCACATGCGGCAGCGATGCCGGGTTGACGCCCGCTGGCAGCGCCATGATCCCCTGCCAGCGGTCGTGGTACAGATACAGCACATTGCCGGGAGTCGTCGTCAGCTGTGGAGGAATGTGAATATGGAAGTCCTGCAACAGACCGATAAAGTACCCGCTCCATCCCGAAGCCACCGTCGCAGCCCCGAACGCATACTCCAGCGCCAGGTCCCACCCAATGATCCACGCCACGAACTCGCCCAAAGTCGCATACCCATACGTGTACGCCGAGCCGGCAATCGGAATCAGCGAAGCGAACTCTGCATAGCACAGCCCCGCGAACGCGCAGGTGATGCCCGCCACCACAAAGCTCAGCACCACCGCCGGCCCCGCGTGGATCGCCGCCGCCTGTCCTGTCAGCACAAAAATTCCCGCGCCGATGATCGCCCCGATTCCCAGCGTGATCAGGTTCAGAGGCCCCAGCGTGCGCTTCAGTCCGGTCTCCCCTTCGTTCTCCGCCTCTTTCAACAAACGCGACAGCGGCTTCACTGCGAACATCTTTGCCATGAAATCTGTTTCTCCACTTTCTCGAAACTTGAAAACTCTACGACGCCTGCCTTGTTCGAACCGTCATCCGCGTCCACACCAGGTAAACCGGAATGCCCAGCAGAACGATCATCAGGCCCGGCCAGGTGTACTGAGGCTTATATCGCAACAGTACAACACAAATCCACAACGCCATGACGATATACAACCCCGGCAACAAAGGATACCCGAATGCCCGGTAGGGCCGCGCAGCCTCCGGACGCGTCCGCCGCAGGACGAACAACCCGGTAATGGTAAGAATGTAAAAGACCAGCACGGCGAAGATCACATAGTCGAGCAGCTGCCCATAGCTCCCGGAAAGACATAGCAGACAGGTCCACGCCCACTGCACCCACAGCGAGTTGACCGGAGTCTTCGACCTTTCACTCAGCCTGCCCACGGACTTGAAGAACAAGCCGTCCCGGCTCATCGCATAGTAAACGCGCGCGCCCGCCATCAGCAACCCATTTAAACAACCGAACGTCGAGATCAAGATGACCGCGGCCATCAGCCTCGCGCCATATCCGGCAAAGGCCTGCTCCATCACCGCCGTCGCAACCCTGTCCTCGGAGGCAAACTGAATTCCCCGCCCCATGATCGTGGCCGCCGCCGGATCGCCCGCCAGCGGCAGCACGCTCAGATATACGAAGTTGCAAAGCACATAGAGCAGCAGCACAACCCCGGTGCCAATCACCAGCGACAGAGGAATGTTCCGCTTGGGATCGCGAATCTCTCCCGCCGTGAACGTAACGTTGTTCCAGGAGTCCGAGCTGAAGAGCGATCCCACCTGCACCGCCGCCACCATCGTCAGCAGCCCGACATAGACCGTAGGCCCGCCCACTCCTACCTGGACCGCATGCAGCGTATTCCATCCCGCGCCTGCCCAGAAGTTATGCCAGCCCGCGCCAAAATTGGCCGCAATCGCAGTCGCATTCTTCGCAACCAGCCCGACCAGCACCACCGCGGCGAGCGCCAAAACCTTCGCTGAGGTGAAAACATTCTGCACCGCCGAGCCCATCTTCACGCCCATCGTGTTCAGCAGCGTCAGCAGCGTGATGACCACAATCGCCGCGAGGTTCGCGGTATTCAATCCGATGTCCATGTTGCCCAGCACCATCGGTCCCAACTGCAATGGCGGCACGTGCCCGATATGCCATATCCAGTTCGATCCGCTGACAGCCGGAAAAAAGACGCCGAGAAACTTCCCGAACGCAACGCCGACCGCCGCAATCGTTCCCGTCTGAATGACGAGAAACAGCGTCCAGCCATAGAGGAATCCCCAGAGCGGCCCCAGCGCCTCGCGCAGATAAACATACTGGCCGCCCGCCTTCGGCATCATCGCCGCGAGCTCGCCATAACTGAGCGCGCCGATGATCGTCATCAGTGCCGTCACCAGCCAGGCCGCGATCAGCAGCGCAGGCGATCCCAGCCCGCGCGACATCTCCGCCGAGACGATAAAGATGCCCGACCCGATCATCGAGCCCATCACAATCGCCGTTGCCGAAAACAGGCCCATGCCCTGCACGAACTGCGGGGCCGAGCCTGAGTGATTGCTCTCAGGAGAGCCGGCATCCGGAGCGAAGCGTGGCGGAGTCGAGGGACCTGCGGTTCCAGTATTCACGTATCGATAAACCTACCGTAAAATTTCAAGAAAGTCTCTCGCCAGTTTCTCAACTGTCTCTCCTTCGGCAAACAGGGCGCCGATGACCGCGACCGAATCCGCGCCGGCATCGATCACGCTCCGGGCATTCTCCCGCGCGATTCCGCCAATCGCGACCAGGGGTTTGCCGGTCAGCGTGCGCGCCCGCCGCACTCCCTCCAGCCCGATCACCGGCTCGGCATCCACCTTCGTCCCTGTAGAGAACACCGGCCCAACGGCGATGTAATCCGCGCAGCTTGCGTCGGCGATCCGCACCTGTTCGTCGCTGTGGGTTGAAACTCCCACCCACACACTCGATCCCGGCACAGCCCGGGTGGCCCATCCTTCGCGCTCTTGAGAAGAGCGGGATATCGTGCGCAGCACGACCGCCTTCGCATCCTCCGGCGACAGATCGCCCTGCCCTACATGCACTCCATCCCACTCGGCGAGTACCGCAAGATCCGCCCGGTCATTCAAGATCAACCGGCAACCACTCCCGGCCATCGCCTCACGAATCACCGCAGCACTCCGCAGCACCTCCTGCGGCCCACCCGTTTTATTCCGGTACTGCAGCAGCTCTACGCCAGCCGCCCTCAGCTCCGCCGCAAAACCGCGGATATCCAGCCCATGCCGCGCTAGCACACCCTCATCGAAGATCGGATAGAGTCGGGGCAGGACCACTAGCTTTCCTTCTGCCGCTCGAAGAACCGCTCCATGAACTTCGTATCGAAGCTGCCCGCGCGAAACTCGGCATCCGCAAAGATCTTCTGGTGCAGCGGAATCGTTGTATGAATTCCCTGCACCACAAACTGGCTCAGCGCACGCTGCATCTTGTCCATCGCCTCCTCGCGATCCGCGCCATGGCAGATCAACTTCGCGATCAGCGAATCGTAGTAAGGGGGGACCACGCCCTCGGCATACTGCGCCGTATCCACGCGAACTCCGTTGCCTCCGGGTAGATTGAATGCCGTGATCTTCCCCGCTGATGGCGTGAACTTCTCCGGGTGCTCGGCATTGATCCTGCACTCGATCGCATGGCCGCGAATCTCCACCGGCCTGGTAATAATCGACGACAGCTTCTCCCCTGCGGCAATCCGCAGCTGCGCCTTCACCAGATCGATTCCTGTAACCATCTCGGTTACACAATGTTCCACCTGAATGCGGGTATTCATCTCGATGAAGTAAATTTTCCCATCCTCATCCATCAGGAATTCGATGGTTCCTGCGTTCCAGTAGCCGATGTTTTCGAGCGCCTTCTTGATAGTCCTGCCCAGCTCCTCGCGCAGCTTCGGAGTGATCATCAGACTCGGCGCCTCTTCGATGAGCTTCTGGTGGCGCCGCTGAATCGAGCACTCCCGCTCGCCCAGGCTCATCACGCTGCCATGCTCATCGGCCAGCACCTGGAACTCGATATGCCGGGGCCGCTCGATGAACTTCTCCATGTACATGTCGCCGTTGCCGAATGCGTTCGCGGCTTCGGTCGACGCCTGTTGATACATCGCAGGCAGCTCCTCGGCGTTCCGGCAGATCCGCATCCCGCGCCCGCCGCCGCCGGCGACCGCCTTCAGGATCACGGGATAGCCGACATCTCTGGCCCACCTGAGAGCCTCTTTTTCGTCGGCGATCACTCCGTCGGAGCCGGGCAGAATTGGCACCTTCGCCTTCTTCATCGTCTGCCGCGCGGTGGACTTCTCGCCCATCATCCGGGTTACCTCCGGCGGAGGCCCGATGAATTTAATATTCGACGCCCGGCACACCTCGGCGAAGTTTGCGTTCTCGCTGAGCAGTCCGTAGCCGGGATGAATCGCGTCCACGTCGGCGATCTCCGCGGCCGAGATCACCGCCGGAACATTGAGGTAGCTGTCGGCCGAGCGCGGGGGCCCAATGCAGATCGCCTCATCCGCGAACCGCACATGCAGCGAGTTCCTGTCGGCCTCGCTGTACACCGCAACCGTGCGGATGCCCATCTCCCTGCACGCGCTGATCACCCGCAGCGCGATCTCCCCACGATTTGCAATCAATACCTTACGAAACATACCCGATCAATCCTTCCTCAACCAAACAAGAAAAAGGCGCAACAGTGATAAAAACGATAACTACTGATCAAAAGCCTCTGCATGAAATGAACCGTTTCGATCCGCTCTTATCAGCCTTTATCTTTTTGATCACTGTTGCGCCTTACCTATCGCGGCCTGATCGCGAACAGAGACTGCCCGTATTCGACCGGCTGTCCACTCGAAGCGATCCGTTTCACCACTTCGCCGGCTACGTCGGATTCAATCTCATTCATCAGCTTCATCGCCTCGACGATGCAGAGCACCTGCCCCACCTCAACCTGGTCCCCCAGCTTCACAAACGACGGCGCCCCCGGAGATGGCGACTCATAGAACGTCCCCACGATCGGCGACTTCACCTCGTGCAGCTTCTCTTCCATCTCCGCCGCAAGCTCAGCCGCCGGACTGGTGGCCGCGTGCGCTGCCGGAGCAGAAGCAGCCGCTGGGGCCGATCCCATCAGTCGGCTCAACTGGGCCATATCAAATCCGGCAGCAGCAGCAGCAGGCTCTCCGGCAAACTTGATCCGCACCTTCAGATCGTCCTGATCCAGATCGAATTCGGCGATACCATTCGCCTTCAAAAAATCGACCAGCTCGCGAAGCTCTTCCAGCTTATTTCGGTCCATCATCACTCTTCCCGGTGCTCAAAACACCTGTAGTTCGATTCCCTGCACTCTGGGCCCTGTACCCTGAGCGCTGTCTTACAACTCGATCCAGGCCTTCACGCTGGGCGTCAAAATCTCTCCGCCTCCGGCCGTAACCAGCACCATATCTTCGATGCGCAACCCAAACCGTCCCGGCATATACACACCCGGTTCGACCGTAATCACCATTCCCTGCTCCAACACCTGCTTCTGCTTCGCCGCCAGCCTCGGTCCTTCGTGAATCTCCAGCCCGACTCCATGTCCGGTCGAGTGGCTGAAATACTTGTCCAGCTTCGCTCTGCGCAACACACTTCGCGCCGCTTCGTCCACCTCGCCGGCGGTCACTCCCGGCGCCACAGCAGCGACTGCCGCTTCCTGCGCTTCCAGCACAGAATCATACACGTCCCGCCCCCCCGGCATCGCCTTGCCGATGTGCACGGTACGGGTCATGTCGCTCAAATATCCGTCGAGAATAACACCGAAGTCGAGCGTCACGAATCCGCGCCTCGGCAGCTTCGCCTTTGTCGCCCTGCCATGCGGTAGCGCCGACCGCTCTCCACTCGCCACAATGGTCTCGAAGCTCATCCCCTCCGCTCCCGCCAGCCTCGCCGCATACTCGAGCGTCGCCGCCACCTCCACCTCCGTCAGCCCTGGCTCCAGATAACTCAGCATCCCCTCAAACAGCTCACACCCAACCCGAGCCGCCGCCCGCAGCTTCGCAATCTCATTGGCATCCTTTATCTCCCGCAGCCTCGCCACCAGCGAGCCCACAGCCACAAACATCCCCCGCCTCGCCTTCCCAGACACCGCCCTCCGCATCGACTCCAGCCCCGCCACCGTCGTATGCTCGGCATCGAACCCGCACCGCCCAACCCCCGCCGCCTCCATCCACTCACAAGCCGCCACCACCGCCGGCTTCTTCGCAATCACAACCCTGATCCCCGCCGCCTCAGCCCTGGCCTGCGCCGTATACCGCCCGTCTGTAAACAAAACCGCTCGTCCGCCAACCAGCACCAGAGCCGCATTCGATCCCGTAAATCCGCTGAGATACCGCACATCCGGAAGATGGGTCACCAGCATCCCATCCACTCCCGCGCCCTTCGCAGCCGCCGCCGCTCGTCTCCTCCGTAGATTGAAACTCATCCCTTTGATTCTACCTTCTGCGCCTTGCCTTGCTTGCTATTCCCGACTGCTGTCTTCTTACCCGGTATCATGGACTATGCCCGGCTTCACCACCTCCCCGGCTTCGCGCTTCACTCGCCGCAATTTCCTGTTGGGAGCCGGAGCAACTGCCGCCGGATTCACGCTTTACGCCGGCGAAATCGCGCGTCACGAGATCGACATCGTGCAACGCCCAATCGCCATCGCTAACCTGCCTGAGCCCTTCCGCGGCTATCGCATCGTTCAGGTCAGCGACATCCATCTCGACGAATACACTGAGCCTTTCTTCCTCGAGCGCATCGTTCACCAGGTCAACAACCTCGCCCCCGATCTTGTTCTCCTCACCGGCGACTTCATCACCCGCGGAGCGCTCACCTTCATCGCCGGCAACCACGCCGTCCATCGCTGCGCCGAGATCCTCACCACCCTCACCGCGCCGCTCCGCTACGCCATCCTCGGCAACCACGACGTCGCCTTCAACGGCCCTCTGGTCACCCAGGCCCTCGCCAGCCACGGTACTCCCGTTCTCATCAACCAATACCTCCCCATCGAACGCAATGGAGCACGCTTCTGGCTCTGCGGCGTCGAAGATCCCGCCACCAGCCACCCCGATCTCGATCTCACCATCCCCGCCAGGCCCGATGGCCCCGTCCTTCTCCTGGCGCACGAACCCGACTTCGCCGACCACGTCGTCGCGCATCCCCGCGGCCATCTCGTCGATCTCATGCTCGCCGGTCACTCCCACGGCGGCCAGATCCGGCTTCCCTTCCTGGGCCCGCTCGTCCTTCCCCCCATGGGTTTGAAGTATCCCGAGGGCTACTATCGCTTCAACCAGATGCA
>DATAVY010000136.1:0-3230 GCA_036267495.1 Edaphobacter sp. | reverse complement strand
TACATTTTCGATTTCCCGGAGGATATTCGTACAGCGCGCTTCCAGCTGCCGCATACGGATATTCATCCCGAGGACATGACTGCGACGGAATTTTCTCGCACCTATAAGCGCGAGTACACCTTTCTTGCCCAGGTTGGCTGGGACGTGTCCGGAGAGATGGGAGCCAATCACTGGGGCTGGTCGACGCATCCTCAATCGATTAATTACGCGCACAACTTTCTGCGCTGGAGCCCGGAAGAGCGCCTGGAGGCGCGCTCCTGGCTGGTAATGGCCGCGTATCTGATGGAGCTCGATACAGCCATGCCGCAGTGGAGCATGCTGGGCGGCCATCCTAACTTCGCCGCGGAGTACAAGCAGGTACTGGGCATCGCAGCGGGACTGTTTCCGCACCATCCGCACGCGGCGCGCTGGCGTGATACCTATCTCCAGTTTTGGACGCAATATCTCGATTTATATGTACGGAAGGGCGATCCCGCCAACAGAGCCGTTGCCGGCCGCTTCACCGAAAGCATCGCCTGTTACAACTATGCGAGTCTTGAAGCTGTGTGCATGGCGGCGAGCGGCTTCCAGCAGTTCGACGGCACACAGATTCTGGACCGTCCCGGTTTCCACGCATGGGCCAACTGGGAGCTGTCGAGCCGGCTGCCTTTTCGGGTCAGTGGGGCGCGCGTGGTGCCGCCGCAGGGGGCACACGCCGCGGTGGCTCTCCTCTCGCCCGGCGGCCGCTGGTATAACGCGGCGTATGCCGTGGCCCATCTCTTGCGAGATACCGCGCCAGCACTTGCGGATCAATGGCTGTGGATGATTACCGACGGGGCTGAAGGCAAGAAGCCTGACGCACTCGCTTCGGCGGTTTACGAGGACTACGGCCCGGTGATGCGCCATGATTTCGGCGGCCCGGATGAGGCGTTCGTGCATCTGCAGCAGCTCAACAATCGAGGCTACCGCTGGTCTCCCGCCAGCAATGGAGTGGTGTACTTCGCTGCGAAAGGGAAGGTCTGGAGCTGGAACCAGGTAGAAACGAACGGCGACGAGCTCGATATTTCGAAGCTTTCGGTATTGCAGATCGGCAAGCAGTCCCTTGGCCCCAGCACGACAACGTCCGTGCTGTACGACTTCGGGTTTGCGCAGTTCTATCGAGCAGATGCCAGCAAGAGTCCGGCACCATATCAATCCCGCGCCGCTATGCTGGTGCGTGGCGACTATCTAGCGTTGTCGGATCGGCTTATGGAAGGGCAGGCCGGCAGCTTTCACTGGGTGAATGAAACCAATGGACTCACTTTCGATTTCTATAGAGACGCCCAGTTCAATGTGCCACTACGAACGATGATTAACGACAATCGTTTTCCTTTAAACTTTATGGAGGCCGATGCGGTGCAGCTGAGCCTACCTGCGGGGACGTTTGCGATCCGTGGCAAAGGACACTTTGTCGTTCCGGTGGCTGGGAGGTACCAGTTCCGCACCAACTGGAACACTCCGAACCACGATGTTCCGTCCTCGGATTCTGTACGTCTCGTGCTTGACGACCAAACAGTTCTATCCGGCAAAGGACCGCAGAATGGGCATATTGAGTTAGAGGCACGCGAATATACTCTGCTGTTTGAATACATCAGCGCAGGGATCTCCGCACCCTTTGTGCAGCTCAGCTGCCAACAGCCAGATGAGCAGCGGTTTCAGCAGCTTGAGAAAGCTGTGTTCCGTACCTACGGTTCTCTGCCGACCATTCACGCTTCACAAGGCAATGGAGCGCAGCAGCTGCATCTTGTCTCGCCGCTGCCGGTCGCGATCGATGAGCCGACTGCCGGCACGTTTCACATCGGCGAAAAGGAATTCGTAATGTTCGCTGATCATGATCCTTCTGCCGCCGGCGACCTTTCCTTCAAGGGCAAGGCAGGCTACGCCGGTCCGGACGGCCTGGCCCTCTTCGAGGGGGATCGCCTCTCGTGGCGAGGCCTTGGCGTGACCCGGGTAGAGGGCGACTTCGGTGCGAGCCTGAAACGTCATGCCGACGGCGCTATGTCTGGCCGGGTTGCGGGTCGCTCCGGTGGCAGGCTGCGTGTGGATCCCGGTGATAGCTGGGGAAACCAAGCTCTGCGCGTCACCGTGGATGGAAAAGAGACCGTATTCAAACGTGAAGAAGCGGCTATCTCCTTCGAGTTTTCGCTGACGCAATCCGACGGCTCCAAAGAGTATCGCATCGCAAGACTCTGACAATAGCCTGCATGTGCCCTCAATGTGGATGTCTATGTTCCATCGGGCAGTCGGAACAGAAGGTCATGCAGATCTTCATCGCGGGAATCGAAGCCATCGCCGATTTTCACCCAGTCTTTTAGCCACTGGAGAGGAATAGCGATTATGCCGAATGCTAATGCAGCGGACATTAACCATAGCGGCGCTATGCGGATTGTTCTCCGGCTCGCCGGGGGACTCGTGCTGTGTCTTCTGAGCGCATCGGGGATTGCTCAGAGTGCATCGAGATGCAGTGAGCTCGCCCATATCAAAATTCCGAATGCAAGCATTGTCCTGGCCCAATCCGATGCGGATGGTAGTCTTCAGCCCCCAACGGGAAAGAAGCTGACCGGACTGCCGGCCTTCTGCCGGGTCGCAGTCGTTTCCAAGCCCGCCAGTGATTCCAACATACAGATTGAAATATGGTTACCCGAGAACGGGTGGAATGGCCGTCTTCTGGGTACAGGAAACGGTGGTGGCGCCGGCGCAATCAGCTTTGGATCTTTGGCGAGCGGCCTGCGACGTCACTTCGCCGTGGCCAATACCGATCTCGGAACCTCGCCCAATGCCGCAGCAGTTACAGGTCATCCCGACCGATGGTCGGACTTCGGTTTCAGAGCAACGCATGAGATGACGGTGATCGCCAAAACAATCATCAGGGATTACTACGGTTCGTCTCCCAAACGATCCTATTTCTCCGGCTGTTCTACGGGAGGCCAGCAGGCATTGTCCGAGGCCCAACGATATCCCAAGGATTACGACGGAATTATCGCCGGGGCTCCTGCTGGCAATCGAACACACCTGCACACCGATTTCCTTTGGAACTACCAGGCGACACACCATGAGCGGGGCGCGTTGATTCCTCCGGAGGTCGTCGCTCTGCTGACACGGTCGGTTTTAGCCGCGTGTGTCGGAAAGGATGGCGGCGCCCCGGACGACCATTTCCTTACCGATCCACGCGCTTGCGCATTCAATCTGGAGTCACTGCGGAAATGCTCCTC
>DATAVY010000135.1:0-12386 GCA_036267495.1 Edaphobacter sp. | reverse complement strand
ATCAGGCGCGTAATCCGGGGGTGTTGACGGACGGTCTCCCACTCCGCGGCGCTTAGCACTGCTTTCTTATCGAGGATGGCATTGGAGACGCTGAGTTTTCCGATATCGTGCAGCAGAGCGGCCCGGCGAACCAGTTGCACGCGATCCGCAGGCAGCCCCATCGTCTCGGCAATACCAAACGCCGCGTCAGCGACTCCGATGGAATGACGGAAGGTAAAAGGAGACTTGGCATCGACGACGTCGGCAAAGGCCTCGCAGATCCTGTCGATCTGATCCGGCTCCAGCGTATGTTGCGTGCCCGCGTCGAGATCGAGCACCGCCTGCCGTGTGTCTTCCTGGGAATCTCCCGGTGAACAGTTTGTCCATAACGTGCCGCGCCGGTGAAGTGAAAGCGCGATGCGCACAAAATGAGGATCGAACCAGGTGCCGCTGCGCTCCTGGAGTGTCTTAATTGCATTCTGTGTGCCCGTTGCAGCAGAGAAGATATCGAGATGCTGCGCGACCGCGCCGATGCGGGCCAATAACGGGATCTGTTCCCCGCGGATGCTGTCCGGATGGCCGCTGCCATCCCAGCGCTCGTCCAGATTGCGAACCGTATCGGCGGCAAAATGGCCCATGCCGAGTTTGGTCACAATGGCGGCGCCACGGTCGTAACGAAGACCGATCCTCTCCCGATTGTTCTTGGGCTGCGACAGACCCGCAGGAAGAATGCGGCCGAACTTCGCTCCGACTCTTGGAAGAACTTTTTTCCAGGGCAATTTAATCCTGGAAAGATTTTCCGAATCGGCTCCGTTCAAGTCCGCGGCCGTGACCCCGCGTTTTATGGAGCGATCGCCTCCGTCGCACATCGAACCGACATTGCTGGGACCGCCGATGTCCTTGAGCAGAAGCGCAAAGTAAAGACAATTGGTCTGATCGGCGGGAAGTCTTGCATCCTGGGCGATCCGCATCCCCAACAGGCAACTGCGCAGCGCGTGCCCATGTACGGCGCCTTCGGTCAAGTCCAGCGCGTAAGAGAGTGCGGAGATGATCTCCGAGAGCGAGATCGAACCGTCGGTGTCCTGTAAATCGCGTCGAAATGAGGCTGAGGTTTGAACCAAGCGGAATCTCCCTCCCCTTGTAACGTCCAGGTAGACGTAACTCTGGTGGCTGCGAGGCGGGATGATGCGGCATGCCTGCGCTACTCACGGTGACTATATCGACCGGAGCGGCATCTGAAAATGCCCAAAAAGGTGCACGAAAGTAACGGAAGATATTTATTTTCAGGAAGATGTTAGGTCATTGAGTTGCCGCGTCAACGCCGAACTCGCAAAATGCCGCCACGACATGAGATCTCTCCCCATCGAAAGATAACAGTCCTACTTCATGGAGTTACGCAGGTCGATCAGGCTGTGGTCGGGATTGCTAAGGCGGATAAGCCCCTGACTCGGATATTCGATTTCAAGCGTTGCATAAATCGTCGCCGTTACCGCAATCGCCAGGGCAATCATGTAGAACCAGCTGTGATTCCGTGCCGTCATGCTGTACCCGGCAAGAAAAGCCGACCCGCCGCTGAATGCAAAGAGCAGCAGGAAAACAATTGCAGGCGGATGCATGTTGAACGCATTCTGCCGAGTGGCCGTAATGTTGATCATGGAGTTAAGCACAGGCAAGAGCAGCTTGGCAGCGTCAACCTTTGCGCCGGGAGAGTTCGCGGCAACGATCGACTTCTCCCAGATCTCGCGCTGCAGCCTCTGGGAAACCGGGGAGATTTCTTCGTAAACCGAATCGTACAGGTGAAGTCGCGAGTTGGCGTAGTCCCGAAAAAGCTGGCGAAGCTCAGGCTGAGCGTCCACAGGCAGTAGATCGAGGCGTAGATAGGCGGTGCCGATATCGTTCGACTCCTCGACGATGAGCCGGCGATGAGTATCGTAACGACCGATCGCGCCGGAGAAAGTAAAGGCCAGCAGCAACCCAAACAGAGCGAAGATTGCGCTTTCGATCGCAGTGCTCTCCGCAGGCGCCTTGTGGAAAAGACGGCAGCGGCGGCCTGCTTCGAGCAGGAGCAGCATGGCCGGCAGCACAAAAATAGCGCTGATCGGATGGAAGGTCATAGCGTAGAGCCACGATAACAAAATTTAAAGAACTGGTGCCGCCCTGACAGAGAAAAGGACGGCAGCACTGACTATTCCCCGTCAGTCCCGCCGTCCTCGATTCAAAGAAGCTATTCGCCTGCCTTTGGCACTTCGCTGCCCAGGTCCGCCAGCGTCATTCGGAGATACTTGTGCGGATTGACGGGAGTATTGCGGATGCGCACCTCATAGTGCAGATGCGAGCCCGTCGTGCGCCCGCTATGCCCGACGAAGCCGATCACCTGGCCGCGCACCACCGTCTGACCGGCGATAACCGCAAAGCCGGACATATGGCCGTAGACGGTCTCAACTCCGTGGCCATGATCGATCACAACCTCGCGGCCGTAGCCGTTCGACATCTGGGCCTCTTGCACAACGCCATCGCCGGTGGCTCGAATAGGAACGCCATTGGGAGCGGAGATATCGATGCCGGTGTGGAACTCGCCTTCGCCGTTACCCAGAATCGGGTCTTCGCGTTGACCGAAGCTGCTGGTGATCGGACCCATAATGGGCCACAGCGTCGGGACATATGACGCAAGCTCCGCATCGCCGAAACCGGTTCCCAGCAGATCGTTCGAGGAAAAGCCTCGAGCGCCGAAGCCGGAAAGAGGTCGAATCGCGGCGCCGCTCATCGCGGTGTTGCGCAGCGCATTGAAAGCGTCGATCGACTTGTAATAACCCTCTTCGGAGGAATCGACGGAACCCGCCAGAGGCGCAGTAGCGACAGCCTCAGCTACGCCGCCGGATTTGCCATGGCGCTTGTCCGTGAGCTTGCCCATCGGCAGCGCCAGCTTGCTCGTCGTCAAGCCGTAAAGTGCGGACACTTCGCTCGCCAGAGATCCCAGAGACGCCGCCTGGATGTCCTTTTCATGCGCGGCTTTTTCGAGGTGCGCATAGTCCTTCTGCAGCGAATCGTGGTCCTGCCGCAGTTGATTGAACCGGGCAGTCTTGATGAGCATGCGCGAATACGAACCCGCAAGCCCGGTGATCGTAAACAGGCCGATCGCGGCGGCGGCTACGAAAAGATAAGCATAGTGAAGAGGCACCGGAACCTTGTCGAGGTGGCCGTTTTCGTCCCGGCTGACGAACATGATGTAGTAACGCTTCTTAAGCTTCAAGCAGAAACCTTAGCCCAGATATTGACCGCGAAGCAAGACCGCGGCGCGGAGAGTTTCACAATTACTGAAATCGAACGAGGCAAATGAAATTCAGCAATCGTCATTTCAGGAACTGCAATTCTCTCGTGAGCGTCCTCTTCGAGGGTAACAAACTGGGTACCCTCGTGCAACCAGACTGTCACCAACCGGTCATTGCGTAACTACCACGAAAGTGTCACGCGGCACCCACCATTTATGCTGACTTATAAGATGGCAGGACCGGTCAAACCGTTGGGTGAGCTAAGTCTGATCGAACAGATTCGCCGTCATTTTCCAGTTACCAGCAAAGCCATCACCCTGGGAATCGGCGACGATTGCGCGATTCTGCGTCCCCCTGCCGGCTGTGAAGTCCTTGTCACCACCGACTTTACTCTTGAGGGCCGGCACTTCCAGCGCGACCTGCATCCTCCGGAATCCGTCGGCCATCGCTGTATCGCGCGCGGGTTAAGCGATCTCGCTGCAATGGGCGCAACGCCCCTGGCCGCCTTTCTCTCCATCGCGTTGCCACCCTCAATGCTCGCCAGATCGGCAGGCCGCCAATGGCTCGAGCGCTTTTTCAATGGGTTGCGCGCGCTGGCCGAGATGCACCGCGTGCCTCTCGCCGGAGGGGATACTGCCGAATCGCCGGGGGGAACAAAAGGCCTCATCCTCGCAGACATCGTGTTGGTCGGTTCGGCCCCGAAGGGCGAGGCGTTGCGCCGCTCGGGTGGCAGCGCTGGAGATGCGCTGTATGTGACCGGACAACTCGGCGGAGCGGCCGCAGAGCTGTCGACCATGCTGAAGCGAAACAGACGCATTCTCAAAGTGGAGACCACCGAAGGGCATCCGCAGCTGTTCCCTGAGCCGCGCCTCGATGTGGGCGAGTCTCTGTTACGCCGCGAACTCGCCACTGCGTGTCTGGATATAAGCGATGGCCTTTCGACCGACCTGGCCCACCTCTGCCGGGCATCCGGCGTATGCGCGGAGGTGGAGCAGAAGGCTTTGCCGGTCCATCCTCTCGCCCGCAAACTCGGTGCGAAAGATGCTTTGCAAGCGGCATTGCACGGTGGAGAAGACTACGAACTGCTGTTTGCTGCGCCAGCGTCGGTCCTGATGCCGACATCGCTCGCCGGCGTGCCGATCTCGCGGATCGGAAGCCTCAAAAAACGACGCTCCGGACGCCCGATGATGAGCTTGCTTGCGTCTGACGGCAGCCGCGTTGAGCTGAATCCGTGTGGTTGGGAGCACTTCTCCAGTGTTGCGAAGCCTTCGAAGAAATCTCTACGCTGAGCCTGCTACCATCAATCGGTTCGGCTCTAAGGCCGGTCTTCTGAATCTATGCGTGAAGCCACAAAAATCATTCGTTCTACGCTGACAAAGTTCGCCCCCGGCGAGCCATTGCACTCCGGTCCTGTCTTCGCCGCTCCATATCATACGCCGGGCGATCCGGCGGATACCGTCTACACCTATGCCCGCTCGCACAACCCAACCTGGACATCACTCGAGAAGGCGATCGGCCAGATGGAGGCGGGCGAAGGCTATCGTGCAAGTGCGCTGGTCTTTGCCTCCGGCATGGCGGCATGCACGGCAGTCTTTGGCGCGGTGCTGCGGCCCGGCGATATCGTCGTGCTGCCCTCGAACGCCTACTACACGGCGCGATTGCTGATGCAGGAGTACTTCACCAAGATGGGTGTTGTGCTCCGCATGGCTCCCACCGCGAACAACGCGCAAGGGGAGTTGCTGGAAGGCGCGCGGCTGCTTTGGCTGGAGTCACCGAGCAATCCCGGCATGGAGATCTGCGACATCGCGATGCTGTGTGAAAAAGCCCATCGCGCCGGAGCCCTGGTCGCGGTCGATAACACGACGCCGACCCCGCTGGGACAACTTCCGCTGGCGCTTGGCGCAGATTTCTCCGTCGCCTCGGACACGAAGTCCATGACCGGGCACAGCGATCTTCTGCTCGGCCACGTCGCAGTGCGTGATCTGGAGCTGCGAGCCCAGATCGATCAGTGGCGAACCCTGACAGGCGCTGCGCTGGGACCCATGGAGGCCTGGCTGGCGCTGCGCTCCATCGCGACGCTGCCGCTGCGGCTTGAACGCTCCTGCGAAAACGCGCAGCATATCGCTGAGTTTCTCGCCACGCGCAAGGACGTGGTGAGTGTTCTCTATCCCGGACTGTCGAATCATCCGGGACATGCGATTGCCAGGAAGCAGATGCGCTACTTCGGGCCGGTGTTGAGTTTCGTGTTGCGCGACAAGTCGACTGCGGAGAAGCTTCTCGCCAAATCAAAGCTCCTGACCGAGGCCACCAGCTTCGGCGGCGTATCGACGACCGCAGAGCGCCGCGCACGGTGGGGCGGCGACGCGATCGCCGAAGGCTTCATCCGCATGAGCGCAGGCTGCGAGGCGATAGAAGACCTGATCGAAGATATAGCTCAAGCCCTGGACGCCGCCGGATAATGGCGGATGCTGCGAACGGCCTCCAGGAGTTCCCGCGCAGTTGGAGTGTCGAGGTCCTGACAACGCCTCCTTTGATCGCGCCGGCACGTCAATTCACCTATCCAAAGCAGATTGCGGGAGAGGAAGACGCGCTGGCACGTGGTGCGCTGCAACTGCTGGTGCATCCCGAAAACGGAGGCACATTTTTAGCGACATGTGCTTTAGGGTTTACCGATCCAGCGATGCCTACCGCTGTATTCACCTGCCCCAATCCTGGCGAAATATGTGCAGTCGCTGGCGGCTATGCCTACATCATCGACACCGCACAACCGGAACACTGCACACATATCGCGCTGAAGCCTGTGGTCGAGGTAAGGCGGTTAGCAGCGCGGGATCTGCTGCTGTTCGTCGGCTTCCATTCGATCGTGGCGTGGGGGCGCAATGGCCTCGCCTGGGAGTCGGCGCGGCTGAGCTGGGAGGGAATCCGCGTCATCAGCATCGACGGCGGCGTCTTGCACGGGACCGGATGGAACCTGATGACAGACCGTGAAGTTGCCTTCTCGCTCGATCTGCTTACCGGGCAGCATCAGGGCGGCGGTTTCAAAGGCTGATAAAAACCCTGTTTTGCTTAAGGGCACAGCTTCACAGCCTGCGGAAAAAGTCCGCCTCGCTTAAGGGCACGGATTCACAGCCTGCCGAAAAAGTCTGTTTTGCTTAAGGGCACGGATTCATCCGTGCCATAAATGCTTCACTTTGTGACGCGGCTTCAGCCGCTGAGGTACGCTTTTTGCTTCGCAAGGCATTTTTTCAGCACCCTCTTTATCCCGTGCCGCAAGTGCTTCACTGCAACACGGCTTTAGCCGCTGGGGTACGCTTGTTATTTCACGATGCACTTTTTTCAGAACCCTTTTCACTGCCCTGCAAGAGAAAAAAAGCTAAGCGCAGCATCACCCTGCTTCAAGAGACGCGTGTGTTCAAGCGCACCATAGCGCTCAGAGAGCTTGGCCTTGCTACTGTGTTCCGCAACAACGAGAGCGTCAGAAGCAAGTATTGCGCGGCCACGAACGCTGCCGAAAAAATTCAGCGTGCCGGAATATTCGTCCTCGGCCTCATAAGGCGGATCGAGATAGACAAGATCAACCGGCTCCGTCAACTTGCTGAGTCGTTGCAGCATGGCTCCAACGCCGCGATCCTCCAAGGTAAAGTCTCGATTAATCTTCAGTGCCGCAAGGTTCTGCCGAAGCGACGCCAAGGCCGGTTCCGCATTTTCGGCGAACCAGACATGCGACGCTCCACGGCTTAACGCTTCAATTCCAACTGCCCCGGTGCCGGCATAAAGATCGACGAAGCGGCAGCCCTCGAGTCGAGGCGCAAGAATATTGAAGAGCGTCTCGCGAAGACGGTCGCTGGTGGGACGAGTCCGCATTCCGCGCGGAGCGGAAAGCTGACGGGAGCGATAGATACCGGCAATGACGCGCATCTTTAACCATGGTAAGCCGTCGATGCGGAGGACCGCATGGCGGCAGCATACAATGGGAGACATGCGTGGGTGGTCTTTTCCGATCGGCAGATTCTTCGGCGTGGATGTGCGCGTCCATACCTTCTTCCTGCTACTTCTGGCTTTGTCGATCAGCTACGCCTCGATGGCTGGCTCTACAGGCTCACGAGGACTCGTGCTGTGGCTGCTGCTGGTGCTCGCCGTATTCGTTCGTGAAGTTGCACGCGCAGTAGGCGCCGCCTGGTTTGGGCTGGACGTCCGCAGTATGCTTCTGCTCCCCACAGGCAGTCTGTTGAGTTACGCAACACCTGAGGCCAACGAACTCGCAGCCACTCCCCAGATGCAAAAGCGCATGGGAGTGATTGGACCGATAACCAATATCGTGTTCGGGGTGGTGTTGGGTGCGATCGCATTGACGTTCTCGCCCGGAGTCAATCTCTACCAGCAACCCTGGCTCTCCCCTTCCCACCTGGTGCGGGCCGCAGTGTGGGTCAATCTGTTATTGGGAGCATTGAATCTGCTGCCGGCGTCGCCTCTCGATGGAGGGCGCGTCTTTCGCGGTGAATTCGCAAAGACCAGGGGAGTCGTGAAGGGATCGCGCGCCGCGGCTGCAATCGGCCAGATTGTGGCGTACGGGTTGGTCCTGGCCGGAATGGCCCTGATGGTCTCCGGCAACACGATAGGCATGTGGTTGCTGATCCTGGGTGGATTTATGCTCATCGGCGCCCAGATGGAGAACCAGGGTCTACTACTTCAATCCGACGTTGACGCTGTGCGCATGCGCGACGTGATGTTGACCGAGTTCAGCATGCTCTCCGCCTCAGACACGCTGGAGGATGCCTTGCAGCGATCGGTTCACACCCTGCAGGATGTCTTCCCTGTCGTTCGCGGAGCCAACCTGGTCGGCGCAGTCTCGCGGCAGAGCATCGTCGAGGCGCTACACACTGACGGCAACGGTTATGTACAAGGCGTGATGACCCGCTCCTTCCAGACTGCGCAGCCGGACGATTCGCTGGTGAAGACGCTGCGGCGCATCATGGCAGGACACGGCGCGCAGATGGTTCCGGTACTCGAAGGCGACCGCATCGTCGGTATCATCACGCCGCAGAATCTCGCCCACTCCATGGGCATGCTGAACCAGCGCCGCAAGATGCGGCTGCAGGAATAATGTCCGCCGAACACGAAAAAGGTCCAGACAAGCCGCTCGCACCCGGGCTTTACCTCGTCGCCACACCCATCGGCAATCTTGAGGACATTACGCTGCGTGCCTTGCGTGTTCTCCGCAACGTCGATCGCATCGCCTGCGAGGACACCCGCCAAACCCAGAAGCTGCTGAATCACTTCGAAATCCATACACCCACCGTGAGCTATCACATGCACAACGAGGGTCCACGGAGCGAAGAACTCATCGCGGAATTGAAGCAAGGAGCCCGCATTGCCATCGTCAGCGACGCGGGAACGCCGGGAATCTCCGACCCGGGCGGGCAGATCGCAGCGGCAGCAATCGCCGCCGGAGTCGATGTCTTCCCCATCCCCGGCGCGAATGCCGCGATCAGCGGTTTGATCGCCAGCGGCCTCCCAACCGATCGATTTAGCTTTCACGGATTTTTGCCGGCCAAAGCAGGCCAGCGAAAGACCGCGCTCGAAGAATTAATACCAGGGGCCGCAACTCATATATTTTATGAAGCCCCCCACCGTCTTCTCGACACCCTCGCGGACATCGAGGCTGTCTTCGGCGCGGAACAACATCTGGTCATCGCCCGCGAGCTAACCAAGCTGCATGAGGAGTTTCTGCGCGGACCGGTTGGCGAACTGCGATCGCAACTCGCCGCGCGGGCAAGCGTTCGCGGTGAGATCGTTTTGATCCTGGCCCTCTCTTCGCGCGAAGATCCGCCCGAAAAGAAGAAGCAAAGTCTCGCCGCCGCGGTATCGGCCTTGATGAAGTCGGAAGGAATCGCCGAGATGGACGCATTGAAACGAGTCGCCCGTGAGCGCGGCATCGGCAAAAGCGAAGCTTACCGCGAGTTGCAGCGCGAGCAGAAGCGTTTGCGCTAGGTTTTCTTACCCTGATCTCCGCTCCGATTATTCCTACCCCGCGCTATTCCTGGCCCGCGCTACTCCCGGCCCTTAACACGGTCGTAGTTGTAGACGTCACTCGTCGTTCCCAGCGCCTCGTTGTACAAAGTCGTGCCCCCGATCGCCTCGTTCAACTCTTCGCTGAACTCGTGAAGCGACCGCAAGTGATCGGCGGTAGCGGGAATCTCCAGCTTGCCGGTCTTGAGAAACTTCTGGTAGCCCCGATCCAGCAGGCGGGCGATTTCGCCATTCAGCAGCCATCCCGGGCGGGCCAGTATCTCCACCGAGCCGTCCGGGGCCGCGGCAATTTCCGCCGCGCATCCATATTTCCTTACCTGAACCGCATTGGGAGTGCGTTTTGCACCGTCGCGGGACGGCGCAACATCGAATCTCTGCCCGCCAAGCAGGGCGAGCACATCATTGAAGGTGCGGAGTGGGGTCTTTTTTGCCATATGTCTCATACGTTAGACTTGATTAACTGTCGCATATTCGCCGATGTCCTTCAATTCGAGTGGCCGCGCACACTACCAACAAAGACGGAAACCGCATGATCACCAGTGTCAAAACATTTGGAACCAGCATCCTTGAACGTATCGGGCACACGCCCCTGGTGCGGCTGGAAAAGCTGACCACGCATCTGCCCGGAATTCAAATTCTCGGCAAGGCCGAGTGGACCAATCCCGGAGGCTCGGTCAAGGATCGCGCCGCGTCCTCCATCGTGACCGACGCGCAACGCCGCGGTTTGCTCAGCAGCACCCAGGGTTTGCTCGACGCAACCAGCGGCAATACCGGCATCGCCTATGCCATGCTGGGCGCAGCGATGGGTTTTCCCGTCACCCTGTGCATGCCCTCGAACGTCTCCGATGCGCGAAAGCGATACCTGAAGGCCTATGGTGCAGAGGTCGTGTGGACCGATCCGGCCGACGGCTCCGACGGAGCGATTCGCAAAGCCAGGGAGATGATCGCCGCGGAACCTGGCCGTTACTACTACGCCGACCAGTACTCGAACGACGAGAACTGGCGAGCGCACTACCGGACCACCGGCAACGAAATCTGGGAGCAGACCGAGGGACAACTCACTCACTTCGTCGCCGCCCTCGGCACCACCGGGACTTTTATGGGGACCACGCGCCGGCTGAAAGAGTTGAACCCGAAGATTCAGTGCATCTCCATGCAGCCCGATTCGCCGTTCAACGGGCTTGAGGGCTTGAAACACATGGCCACCGCGATCGTCCCCAGGATCTACGACCCTGACCTGGCCGACCGCAATATCGAAATGGCGACCGAACGCGCCTATGCCATGGCGAAATATATGGGACGCAATCTCGGTGTGCTGGTAGGTGTCTCCGCTGCCGCTGCAACTGCCGCCGCGTTGCAGGTCGCCGAAGAAGAAGCAGCCAAAGGGCGCGAGGCCGTAATCGTCACCATCCTCTGCGATGGCGCCGATAAATACATGACAGAACGCTTTTGGTCGGAGGATTAAATGCTTCGCATCGACTATGCCGACTATGAAGCGTTGCGTGCCCACGGCGAGGAGACTTACCCGAACGAGTGTTGCGGCGTACTGCTCGGCAGGAATGTCGCCGGCGAGGGAAATAGCGCCGCGGCCACAAATCACGTCCGGCAAATCATGCGTGCCGGCAACACGCGCACCGATTCCGCGCACAACCGCTACAACATCGCCCCGCAGGAGCTGGTGAAAATTCAACGGCAGGCGCGCGGCCTAGGATTGGATATCGTCGGCTTCTATCACTCGCATCCCGACCACCCCGCGCAGTGGTCGAAGACCGACTTCGCCGAAGCTCACTGGCTGGGTTGTTCCTACATCATCACCAGCGTTGAACAAGGCAAAGCCGTCACCACCAACTCCTTTCTGCTGCGCGGCACAGCAGAAGACGACAAGAAATTCGAAGATGAAGCTATCCAGATCGATATCGCCCACACGACTGCCGAAACCGTGGCGTCGAACCAGAAAGGCCACGCATGAACATCCACATTCCAACCCCGCTGCGCCCCTATACCGGCGGACTTGAGACCGTCAGCATATCCGGCGCGACCGTCAATGCAGTCTTTCAGCAGCTCACGGCGAGCTATCCGGAGTTGAAGCAGCATCTGTTCACTCCCGAAGGCAAGCTGCGCTCGTTCGTCAATGTCTACCTGAACGATGACGACATCCGATACCTCGACGCCCAGCAGGAGACCGCCGTCAAAGACAACGACGAACTGACGATCATACCGTCCATCGCAGGCGGAACGAGCTGTTCAAGTCCAGCTCCCGATGGCGCGACACGATTCCCACCTGGGGCAACGCTCAGCGTCCAAGGCGCGGCCTATACCAGCCTGAGGCAAATGCTTAGCGCCAAAGGCGCGGCCTATACCAGCCTGAGGCAAATGCTTAGCGCCAAAGGCGCGGCCCTATAACAGCCTGGGGCATAGCCCCAGGTAGGAAGACAGTCACGGAAGCGAGGGCTGAAGGCCCGATATATCGCCTTCAGCCGGCGGCAAAAATGAGGCTTCAGCCTTAACATCGATACAGAATCGACAACGAAGGATAACCACAATGCCAACCGCAATAGAAGAAACCGTACTACCAAAGCTCTCCAACGACGAGATCGCGCGCTACTCCCGGCACCTGATCCTGCCGGAGGTCGGCATGGAAGGCCAGCAGAAGTTGAAGGCCGCCAAAGTCCTCTGCGTCGGCACCGGCGGCCTCGGCGCTCCCCTCGCCATGTATCTGGCGGCCGCGGGAGTAGGCACCATCGGCCTCGTCGACTTCGACACCGTCGACGCCAGCAACCTGCAGCGCCAGATCATCCACTCCACGGCAACCGTCGGCAAACTCAAAGTCGACTCCGCCGAGATCATGCTCAAGGGCCTGAACCCGCACCTGAACGTGGTCAAGCACAACACCATGCTCACCAGCGCGAATGCGCTCGAAATCCTCAAGGACTACGACCTCATCGCCGACGGCACCGACAACTTCCAGACCCGCTATCTCGTCAACGATGCCTGCGTCCTGTTAGGCAAGCCCAATGCCTACGCCTCCATCTATCGCTTCGAGGGTCAGGCAAGCATCTTCGGCGCACCCGGCGGCCCCTGCTATCGCTGCCTCTATCCCGAGCCGCC
>DATAVY010000134.1:0-6023 GCA_036267495.1 Edaphobacter sp. | reverse complement strand
GACCAAAAAGCACCGTAGCCCTCCTCCTCGAAAAAATGCTGCAAGACGACCAGGACAGAAAACACCAGGCCCCCGCAAAACCCGCCGCCACCAACCAAACCGCCGCCGAACCCACCATCCTCCCCGCACTCCACGCCGCAGAAGAAACCCCCGCCCCACCCCTGCTATTCTCATCCACACATGGCCACCGCGACCAAGCCCACCCGCACCCCCTCTGTCGCCGGAGCCACCACCGCACTCGTCCTTCTCACCGCACTCAACTTCGTCAACTACATCGACCGCTACATCCTTCCCGGCGTCCAGGAGCAGATCAAACACGAGTTCCATCTCTCCGACCAGCACATCGGCGCGCTCACTTTCTGGTTCATGATCGCCTACATGCTCACCTCGCCGATCACGGGCTTTCTCGGCGACCGATTCCCCCGCAAGCCAATGATCGTCATCGCCGCTCTCTTCTGGAGCGGCATCAACTTCTTCACCGCCTCGGTCCACTCCTACGATTCGCTGCTCATTCGTCACGCTGCCCTCGGCATCGGCGAAGCCAGCTTCGGCATCTTCGCCCCCGCCCTGCTCTCCGACTTCTACCCTGAGGACCAGCGCAACCGAGTCCTCACCATCTTCAACATCGCCCTCTTCGTCGGAGCAGCGCTCGGCTACCTCATCGGCGGCACCGTAGGCGAACACTTCGGCTGGCGCCGCTCCTTCATCGTCTCCGCCATCCCCGGCACCCTCATCGCCATCCTCATTGCCTTCCTGATGAAGGAGCCCGCACGCGGAGCCAGCCAGCACGAAAAAGCAAAACTCGAGAAGGGAACTGTCTCCTCACTTCTTAAAAACAAAGCCTATCTCTCCTCCATCCTCGGCTACGCTGCCGTCACCTTTTCGCTCGGCGGCATCTCCTGGTGGATGCCATCCTTCCTCCAGCGCGTCGACAACCGCAGTGAATCCTCCGCCGCGTATCTCATGGGCGTCATCACCCTCTGCGCCGGCCTCGGCGGCACGATCACCGGCGGAGTCGTCGCCCAGCGCTGGTCCCGCACCAACTCGCGCGCTCTCTACCTCGTCCCCGCCATCAGCTCCGCCCTCGCCGTACCGCCCGCCCTGCTATGTTTCTTCGGCCCCCACTCCCTCACTCTGGTCGGCTTGGCCTGCGCCGTCTTTTTTATCTCCCTCGGGACGGGACCAGTGAATGCGGCCACCCTCAACGCCGTCCGCCCCGAGATCCGCGCCACCGCCATGGCCGGCCAGCTCTTCCTCATCCACGCTCTCGGCGACGCCATCTCCCCGCCCATCATCGGAGCCATCAGCGACCGCTCCACCCTCAACATCGGCCTCGGCTCCACTCTCGTCACCATGCTCATCGCCTCGGTCATCTTCTTCCTCGGCTCCCGCTACGCCCCACCCCTCCACGCATCCGACCCAGTCGCAGCAGCATGATCCTCGCAGTCAAGCTCACAGCCTGGCTCATCGCCCTCACCTGGCTCTGGAAGGCGATCGCCGCAGCCATCGGCCTCCCACGAGTCCCCAACCTGCTCGAACCGCAACACAACCTCACCCCCGCAAACTCGCCCTCCATCACCGTCATCGTCCCCGCCCGCAACGAAGCCGCTGACATCGCCGCCACTCTCCACTCCCTCCTCGCCCAGGACTACTCCAACCTCCGCATCATCGCCATCAACGACCGCAGCACCGACGCGACCGGCCCGATCATCGACAGCATCGCCGCCCGGCATCCCGACAAGCTCCACGCCCTCCACATCACCGAATTACCCTCCGGCTGGCTCGGCAAGACCCACGCCATGGCCCTCGCCGCCCGCCAGGCCCCAACCGACTACCTCCTCTTCACCGATGCCGACGTCCTCTTCCACCCCACCGCCATCCGACTTGCACTCGCCCACGCCGCAGCCACCCACGCCGACCACCTCGTCACCGTCCCCACCACCCTCATCCACCGCTGGGACGAGGCCGCCATCCTCGGCTTCTTCCAACTCTTCAGCCTGTGGGCCGCCCGCCCCTGGCGCATCGCCAACCCCAGAGCAAAATATGACGCCATCGGCATCGGAGCCTTCAACCTCCTCCGCCGCGAAGCCTATCTCCAGATCGGCGGCTTCGAATCCCTTCGCATGGAGATCATCGAAGACATCGGCCTCGGCCGCCGGATTAAACGCGTTGGCCTCGCGCAGCGCATTGCCTTCGGCCGCGGCCTCGTCAGCCTCCACTGGGCTTCCGGCGTCAACGGCCTCGTCAGTGTCATGACCAAAAACCTCTGGGCTGCCTTCCGTTTCTACCTCTCACTCGCGCTCCTTGGCTCTCTCTGGCTCCTGGTCTTCTGCGTAGCTCCCGCCGTCGGTCTCTTCTACGCGCCGACCCGCATCCCCGCCATCCTCACACTCGCCGCAGTCGTTTACGCTTACCGGCTGCTAAGCCGCCACTCTGGCATCTCCACCTGGAGCGCCCTCCTCTTCCCTTTCAGTGCCTTAGTCTTCGTCTTCACCCTCCTACGCTCCATACTCATCACCCTCAAACAAGGTGGCGTTACATGGCGCGGCACCTTCTACCCGCTAGCCGAACTCCGCAAAAACGCCGCGCCCCTCTTCTAAGGACGCCGACTATCATTGCCCGTTTCGTAATGTATTTGTTCCACCAAAGCAGGTCCACGGTAAAACTCGATGACCTAACGACTCCTTTCGAGCGTAGGAGCAAACGCCGCAAAGATTTTTTCAGAAGTAAAGAGCGGTCTGCGATTCGTCTGCGCGAACGAAAATCTGCATGAGAAGCTTGGCCGTAACGATCTCTGTCCCTACGATGGAACTCACCGCAACTATTTTTTTACGTTCACCTTGTTTCAATCATTGAAAATGGCTTCCAGTTGGTAGCCATCGAAGAGATTAATGAACTCGTTCCGTGTGGCGGAGATCGCGTGCGTGACGTGGGCAAGTGAAGGAGAGAACACGAAGCAATTCAAAACCACCGACGCGGGCTCGGTCGATTGGTGGAGCGGCAGGAATGACTTTCGTCAATACCATTATGTATTTTGAGGTTTGCGTGTGTGAGGCTACATGAGGAACATTAGGAGGCGGTCGCTACTTTTTGGAAAATGAGCGGACGAGGATCACCATGTTCCATAAATCGTCCGGTTTGGCGCGGTCGCCTTCGCCTGGCATCTGGCCTTTGCCGTTCTTGATGATGTAAAAGAGCTCTCCATCAGACATATCTTTGAGAGCGGCGGGGTCGGTGTAGTCCTTGAGGGTGAGCTTGAGGTCGGCGACCACATCACCTTTGCCGTTGCCGTTGACTGCATGGCACATGGCGCAGTCGTATCCGTAAACCTTTTTGGCGTGGGTCTGAGATTCGGAAGTGGGCTTTACGGGGTTGACCATGTGGATGGCCTCGAGGGGAATCGCCGGCGGTGCGACCGGAGGGACTGCCGGTTGCTGCGGTGAGCGCGCGAAGAGGAATAGAGCTGGAAGGATAAACAAAGGCTTCAACATACGAGCCTCCTGCATTTGTGTGGTCGGGACGCATCCTATGCCTCCGGCGGCCTGGATGGGAAGCTTTATCTTCAGGGTGGTTGGCAAAGCTGAATCGCGACGGGGTAGGGCCTGGGTGCGACGCAGTCTACCAACGTCGCGCTTCAGTGAGCGGCTGAAGAGAGGAACTCTCGGAACATCGCATCACCTTGAGATACGTCTTACTTGCTGGACGAACGAGAAACCGGCCTGGATTCCGGAAGGCTATCGGTGACGATACCCGGCGCGTTGCCCTGATTTTGCATGTCGATCTTCGCGGCTTGTGTGGTGGCGACGTATTCGGTTTCCGGCGGGGGTTAGCTGGGCGATTTCTCCTACCAAGACGGTCCTAAAGTTTACGCTCAGGGCATGGAGGGAGGGGTATAGCGGACGACGTAGAGGGTACCAGGGGTGCGGTAGGGCCAGCGGGAGTAGTGGACGGGGGCGAAGGGAGCTGGGCCATAACAGGCGCTGGGGTCGAAGGAGATCCCATACAGGGGATGGATGTGGGGAATGTAGTCGTAACCGGCCATCTTGCAGATGCCATCGGGAAGCAAAGGGTTTGGAACGTATGCACCGGCAGGAATTGTTATCAGATTATTGTTTATGTGGTTTGCATGCTGGAGTTCGACGTCAAGGTTGTACTCCCAGCCGTTGTCGACGACGGCATCGGGGATGCCATTGATACGGAGTGTGGCGGCGAGAGCAACTCGCGCGCGATACAAAGAAAACATATTGTGCGTGACGGTGATGCCGTAGATCGATGTGACCGCGACCAGGAAAACGGCTGCGAGCGGCAGCTCTGGCCGGATACTCTCTTGGTAGTAGCGAACAAGACAGACAAGCGCGACGATCAAGAGCACAAGAAGATAGCGGTCTAAGAGATATCTGGTGGTGCCGTAGACGGAAAGGAGAAGAAGAATGTAGACGAGGGTGAAGGGTGCAAGGAGTCCGGCAAGTTGCTTCCAGGAGACAGTGGCGGTGGTCGCATTCACGGCTGGTTGTGTCTGGCCTGAGCGGAGCAACGAGGCGATCAGGCCCATCAGGCCGCCGATCGAGACGAGGGTGAGCAGCATCTGGGCACCCACATTCAGGAAGACGGGCGGCATCCCCGCAAGGCCACTCCCCGAATAGGTGCCATATACGGTGACCCAATCGCCGTGGGTCGGCTCCAGCACGAATACGCCACGGTTATGACGCGGCTGGAAAGCCAGAACAAAATACACGAGGAGCATTGCGGAGATGATCGCGATGACTATGGGGCGGCACTTGCGAATCTGAGGCAGGAAGAGCGCCGAGATGGGAAGCAGCAGAAACGGAATGTCCAGGAGAAGAGAGCAAAGTTGCTCGAGGGCTTCCCGAAGGGGAAAGTTGCTGGCGAGTAAGGGTACGTGGACAATGTAAGGCTGGTACTTGAGCCATTGCATGCAGGCGAAGATGAAGAGAGCGCCGGCAAGGGTGGCGACAGCGCCTGCGACGAGGACACGGCGCCGACGACGGAGCAGCCAGAGGGTCGAAGGAACCATGACGAGAGCACCGAGCCAGGCGATCTGGCGGGAGGTGCCGCAGACAGCGTTGGCTACTACGGCGAAGCAGAGCCAGACGATGGCGGCGCGATCGGTGGAAGACTGGAGAGCGCGGAGGCAGCCGTAGAGGCAGAGGACAATGGCGAAGAGGCCGGTGATGTCGCTCATGAACGTGACGGAGAGCATGAGGTATAGCGGGGACAAGACGAGGGTCAGCGTACTGATAGTGGCGTTGCGTTCGGAGAGGCTGGCGCAGACGAGCGTGCGCTGGAGAACAAATGCTGTGACCACGGCGATCAGCAAGGTGCTCATGCGGACGGTGGTAAAGGACAAGCCGAAGAGCTTGATGAAGGCTGCGGCAAGATAAAGCTGTGGCACGATCATGCCAGCAGCCCAACCGTTGTAAGCGATGTGGCCAGTGGTGGCGAGTGTTTGCGCCATGAGGATGTAGGGACCGTCATCGCAGACACCCATGGTCGTGAAGGGTCGGCTGATGAGTGCGCAGACAAGGACCGCTATTGCGCAGCAAAGAGCTTGCGAATGAAACCTGCGAATGGGTTGCATTTAGGTTCCTGGAGGAGACTGACGAATAGGTGTCTTGCTGGTTAGAATCCCGTTCTTCTCGGCCGGTGAATTACGGCTTTCGACCTATGACTAAAAACTGGCGGCCGAAGAACCTCCACAGAATTGGAAACTTCAGGAAGAGGCGCAGCTTCCAGAGCGAAGGCTGATACCCCAGAGACATGGTGTAGGGAAGGAACCGTCCAATGGACTGTTCTACGTGAAAACCGCTCAGGCTGAAGAGCTCCGCCAACGACATCTCCGTCAGGGGAAGATAGTGATCGAAGAAGTCCCAGTATTCGCCTTCAAGGTATTTGATGTTGGGCCCGAGCGCGATGAGACGCCCGTCAGGTTTGAGGCAGCGATACGCTTCGACGAGTGTCGATTGAAGCACCTGCTTGGTGGGAAGATGCTCGAAGAAGTTGCT
>DATAVY010000133.1:0-27746 GCA_036267495.1 Edaphobacter sp. | reverse complement strand
CATCCACGTCCACTGGCTCTCGCTCGGCGAGCTCTCCCGCCTCATCGAAATCTTCCACCGCGAAGGCGTCACCCGCGCCGTCATGGCCGGCCAGGTCAAGCACAGGCAG
Source organism: Edaphobacter sp. (assembly GCA_036267495.1). GTDB lineage: Bacteria > Acidobacteriota > Terriglobia > Terriglobales > Acidobacteriaceae > Edaphobacter. Next base: position 27,637 of record DATAVY010000133.1, on the reverse strand, counting down.
ATCTTCTCCAGCATCCGCCCCGACTGGCGCCTCGCCAAGCTCCTCCTCAACCTCCGCACCCGAAACACCGATATGCTCCTCGGAGCCATCGCCAAAGTTCTCTCCGACGAGGGCATCGAGCTCATCTCCTCCACCCAGTACCTCGAGCCGCTCCTGGCCAAACCCGGCGTCCTCACTCAACGCGCGCCCGGCGAAGAAGAACAGAAGGACATAGCCTACGGCCGCACCGTCGCCCAGGCCATCGCCGCCTGGGACCTCGGCCAGACCGTCGTCATCGCCGCACAGGCCTGCGTGGCCGTCGAGGCCATGGAAGGCACCGACGCCACCATCGCCCGCGCCGGCGACCTCTTCCGCACCCTCGACCCTGCACCCAGCCTTGAAACCAACCCCGCCTCACCCGAAACCACCCATGAGTTCAACCAAGCCTCACCCGAAACCACCCTCCGCCGCTCCCTCACCGTCATCAAAGTAGCCAAGCCCAACCAGGACATGCGCTTCGACGTCCCCGTCATCGGAGTCGCCACCATCCGCGCCATGCAGAGCGCAGGCGCAACCTGCCTCGCCATCGAAGCCGGAAAAACCCTCCTCTTCGACCCCCCGGCCATCATCGCCGCCGCCAACCAAGCCAGCATCGCGATCACCGCCCTCTAAACCCGCCCATACGCACGTCATCCTGAGCGGAGGCGTAGCCGGAGTCGAAGGACCCCCGCATTTTTCTGACGAGCCACGAAGGCCCGGGTGCCCCTTAGCAATTTTCCGAAGGGGTGGGATGCAAGAACCAGCCAAGCGGGTGCCCCATTCATGCGGGCCGTATCGTATGACTGGGTTCATCGCGCGAAAGCGCGATCCATTTTCCGCAGCATGCTCTGCCTTGCAAGCAGACCCACAAACCCGGAAGGGCACGGCTTCAGCCGTGCCGCAAGAGAGAGCCATCGCAAAGCGATTACCGCCCTGCCGGAGGCCGGAGCGCAGTCCCGAAGGGACAGAGCGACTGAAATATTGCCGTTCCACCTCATCGCACACCGCGGGAACTGGCCAGGTGCCTATTGCCGTTGCTTCTAGGTAACCCAAGGCTTCAGCCTTGGGCCTCTCTCGGACTCCATCGAAGAACGGGGGCTTTAGCCCCTGGGGTATGCCTTCGTTCCCCTACTCCCAACCTTGTAAAGATATTGTCAACACCATGAAATCCCATATAACCAAGGCGTAAAATTGCAGCGCCACACCCACGGGCCTCGCGTCGAAACCGGCCCCGCCCACGTCTACCCAGAAGATTCACTCGAAAAGGAAAACACCATGCGCAAAGCACTTTGGATCGCAACAATCGTCGCCGTCGTATCGGCCTGTGGCTTCGGCATCAAGGCTCACGCAGCAGCCGCGGCTGACGTCGCTCAGGTTGGAGCTACCGCACCCAACTTCACTCTGCCCTCCCAGGAAGACAAGCCGATCAGCCTATCCGACTTCAAAGGCAAGTGGGTCGTCCTCTACTTCTACCCCAAGGACCAGACCCAGGGATGCACCATCGAAGCCCACAATTTCCAGCGCGATCTGGATAAGTACCACGCCCTCAACGCCGTCGTCCTCGGCGTCAGCCTCGACACCGTCGAAAGCCACAAAGCCTGGTGCGCCAAGGACACCTTCAACTTCAAGATGCTCGCCGACCCCGACCACAAAGTCGTCGATGCCTACGGCGTCCCCGTTATGACCCACGGCGACATGAAGTTCGCCTCCCGCGATACCTTCCTCATCTCCCCCGACGGCAAGATCGTCAAGGTCTGGGAGAAGGTCGATCCCAACGTCCACAGCGCCGATGTTCTGGCCGAAATCTCCGCCAACAAGAAGTAAAACCCGTTATCGGCAGACGCAAAAAGGCCCGGGCTCTCAATTGAGGAGTCCGGGCCTATTTGCTTGCCTTAAACGTGGTTACTTCTTTTTGGTAGCTTTCTTCTTCGTTGCCTTCTTTGCTGCCTTCTTCGCGGGCTTCTTTGCTGCCTTCTTTGCTGCTTTCTTAGTTGCCAAGGTATTACCTCTCTTTATTGATTTTTTAGTGCTCTTTCTTGCAGCCACCCTTTTACCGGTGACTTTTTTTGCAGCCACTTTTTTACCAGTGACTTTTTTTGCAGCCACTTTGTTAGAAGTGGCCCTACCACCGCGACGAGCACTGACCTTCTTCGCGGCAGATCTCGATTTGGAGCCAACCTTCCCCCCAACTTTCTTTATCGCAGCTTTCTTCTCTGCCTTTTTGGCACTCGACTTTTTCGCAGGCGCTTTTTTCGCCGGCGGCGTGCTCACCTTCTTTTGGGCAACCGTCTTCGCAGGCACTGCTTTTTTAGCAGGTCCGGCCTTTTTCGCGGGAGCAGATTTCTTCGCCGTGGCGCTCGCTGGAGCGGCGTTCTTCACCGGCTGCTCGGACTGTCTGGTCGCCGGTTGATAGCTTGTTGCCGGCGATGGAGGCAACGTGAAAATTGTCGCATCCTCAGCGTGAGTCCCGCGCAACGCTCCGTCATCATCCTGATCGACCTCTTCATCATCGTCCGACGTCATCGTCACCTCCTCTTCTTCGTCATCGTCACCGAAGCGGTTACCGATATCGTCGTGATCGTCTGCTTCATCACCATAGTTGTGGTCGTCATCTGCCGAGGCTGCGTAAAGCTTGATCGTGTCATCGAACATCATCGTCGTTTCCCTCGCTGCTTTGTACTTTCCACCGCTCTCTGTTTCTGACTTACAGATTCGATGCAGAGAAAATATCTTTACATCCCAGCACGAGATTCTAGCAACAGGATGCATCGAAGCGCTACCGAAGGCAAGCAATCTTTTTTGCGGGGTAGCTTCCCCAGCAGTGTTTCACTTTATTTTGGATGTGATTTTCTGCTTCTTGAGAGTCGAAGTTTTCTTCGGGGTGATTGAAGATGCGCCCACTTTTGATCTCGCACGTTTTGTGTCGGCGCTCGCTGAAGCCGCATGGACAGAAACCGTCCCATGGAACGAGTTATTCTTCGTCCGCACCCTCCTGCTGCGCACATGCGTAACCGGAGCAAGCTTTACAGGCTCTGCGACCGTGAGCGAACTGCCTGGCCTCACGACGTTTGACGACAGATGATTCCATCGTCGCAACTCCTCCACCGAAGTTCCAAAGCGATCGGCAACGGTAATCAAGGTATCGCCGTGGCGCACTTTATATCGTTGAGGCCCTGTCCCCGCCGCAGCGCTCGCAACCGGGACGATAAGCTCATCTCCCGTGTCCACGCTATCGCCTGCTCTCAAGCCGTTCGTCGAAGCGATATCGTTCACATGAGCATGCAGCGCAGAAGCGATACCATCCACCGTCTCTCCGGCACGCACCACGTGAAAGCGCCAACTATTGCGCTTGCCTTCAGGAATATCTTTGATGCGCTCCGCGAAGACATCCCGCGTTCCCACAGGAATATGCAAATCGAATGGCACGTCGTGTGGCGTCGTCATTCGCAACAGACTTGGATTCAACGCGACGATTTCCGGCAACGATGAGTTCGTTACATCGGCCACCAGACGAAGATCAATCGCGTAATCCACGGTTACTGTATCGGAAACGACCGCGGTATCAGGGACGATCTTGTCCAGTCCATATTGCTCCGGATTCTTCGACATGATAATTGCCGCGATAATGCCTGGCACATAGTTTTTCGTCTCCGCGGGCAAAACATTGCGCCGGTACAACTCCCAGAAATCCGCATAGCCGGTCCGCATCACCGCGCGTTGCACATTGCCCGGACCCCAGTCATACGCCGCCATCGCCAGGTACCAGTCGCCGAACTGGTTGTAGAGAGTCTTCATGTACTTGGCATACGCAAGTGATGATTTTTCCGGATCGAATCGTTCATCGAACCATCCATTGCGCGTCAGGCCGTACGCACCCGTAGGCATAAATTGCCACATGCCTCCAGCGCCGGAGCGTGCATTCAGCGCCTGAGGCTGAAAACCCGATTCCGCCACCGCTAGGTAAATCAAGTCCTGCGGCACACCCTGATCGCGCAGATTCTTTGAAATCATGTCCTTGTATTTCCCAGCTCTCTCGAGCGATCGCAACAGATGCGCATGCCCGGCAGAAGAGTTCGAGAAATAGGTGATGAACCCAGCGACGTAGTCGTTCACCACCAGCGGAAAGTCAGACCGTGTTGTCTTTAGTTCCGCCGTCACCTTCGCAGTTAAGGCGGCGTTCGCCGGAAACGTGACCTCATTGGCAGCATCCAACGGAGCGGCCTCAAGCACTGGAGAGAATCCGTTGCCCTGCTTCAGCGCCGCCATCTCGAGAGAGTTCACAACGTTCAACAGATGATCGAACTCATCGGCCAGCTGCGGGTCCGCTTTTATGTCCATACCGCTCGTCAGCATCAGATCGACGGCAGAGTCAAAATCCAACCGAGCCGCATCCAGATGCCCTGCGCGGTAATTGTCCACTCCACTGCGATACGCGGTCTCTGCCTTGACAATCAGTTGTTGTACCTTGGCGGCCTTCGCTGTCGCATCGTCAGCCTGTGCCCCCGATGCGATAGCCTGACCCGTTTGTCCTCCGCCCGTAATTGTTTTGGCTGCGGTAGTTGGCGCTGTCGCTTGTGACGGAACTTTACCAGGAGCGCCGGCTTGATTTTGCGGGCAGCCCGTAAGCATCACCAGCGGCGCACATCCCACCACGAGTGCACACCGCCGCACCATCTTCTCTAAGAGTAGTCGAGCCATCATCCTCGCTCATTGTAAGACTCGCAGTCCGAAAATACGTTTGCTATCCCACAATCGTTCGCAAGGCACCAGCAACGACACGCACTTCTCAAGTTCACTGCTTCGGGCAAACTCAAAATCTGGTCGCTTCGAGCAAGCGTCGCATGTAATAGTCAGGAATGCTCAACGCACGGACGGTCAGAGCCTATGCAGCCTTGGCGGTAGGCGTGATCGCGATCGCGTGGTCGGCAATCTTTGTCCGCTGGACTCGGATGCCAGGAGTAGCGTCCGCGTTCTATCGGATGTTTTTCGCGTCTGTAATCCTCTGGCCTTTTTTGTTGCGCTCCAAAACCAGGCTCACTAATATCAATGGCTCTACGTGCTATCTTGCCGTTCTAGGTGGGGCTTTCTTTGCTGGAGACGTAGGCCTATACAACATAGCTGTCCTTCATACCTCTGCTGGAAGCGCCACTTTTATCGGGAATAATGCGCCGCTAATTGTGGGTTTGCTGAGTTGGGCCATTACGCGGAGATTGCCATCACGATATTTCTGGGCGGCTCTTGCTATCGCTAGTTTCGGTGCCTGTCTAATCATCAGGGCGGATGTGCAGCATCTCGCCTCGAGATCGTCGGCTGATCTTTCAGCTGTCATGGCTTCTATCTGTTTTGCACTTTACCTTATGGTCACAGAGCGTCTTCGGATAAATTACGACACGGCGACTATTCTCGTTCTTTCAACGACGACAAGCTCATTCGTTCTCTTGGCGTTCGCGGCATTGGCCCATATTTCGCTTGATGTCCCCGGCATTTCTTCTCTGACCGCCCTGCTTGGTCTTGGCTTGGTATGTCAACTGACAGGCTACTTCTGTTTAACCTATGCGCTTGGCCATCTTCCTGCGACGGTGACCTCGGTGATTTTGCTTGCCGTTGCGCCGCTCACTGCAGGCTTCGCGTACGTAATCTTCGGAGAGCGTATGACGATGATCCAGGTTTTTGGTGGAGTGCTCGTGCTCATTGGAGTATGGGTAGTGAGCAACGCACATCGTGATCAACACCTTTCTTCCATCGTCGAGAACGCCAGTACATAGCGGGTCCACGGTGTTCGCTGCGTGGGTGTTAACATAGAGACTGAGGCCACCCAGCTACAAGATGGATCCAAGTCACATTCGCAATTTCGCGATCATTGCGCACATCGATCACGGAAAATCCACTCTCTCCGATAGGCTCCTCGAGCTAACCGGATCAGTTACTGCGCGTGAGATGCACGCACAGGTTCTCGACGCCATGGACCTCGAGCGCGAGCGTGGTATTACCATCAAGGCCCACACTGTCCGCATGATGTACAAAGCGCAGGACGGAGAAACCTACCAGCTCAATCTCATCGATACACCCGGCCATGTCGACTTCAGCTACGAAGTCTCTCGCTCGCTGGCTTCCTGTGAAGGCGCGCTTCTCGTCGTCGATGCCTCGCAGGGTGTCGAAGCTCAGACCCTCGCCAATGCCTATCTCGCCATCTCAAACGGTCTCGAGATCATCCCCATCATCAACAAAATCGACCTTCCCAGCGCCGACATCGAGCGAACCAAGGAGATGATCGAAAAATCGGTCGGTCTTCCCGCGGCTGACGCAATCGCCGTCAGCGCCAAGACGGGTCTCAATGTCGGCGAAATCCTCGAAGCCGTCGTCATGCTTCTGCCGCCGCCGCAAGGCGATCCCGAAGCTCCGCTGCAAGCGCTGATCTTCGACAGCTGGTTCGATCCCTACCGAGGCGTCACCGTTCTTGCCCGCATCATCAACGGAAAGCTACGCAAAGGCATGAAGATCAAAGTCATGTCCAACGGCAAAGTCTTTGACGTCGAAAGCATGGGAATCATGACGCCCAAGCCTGTCGAACTGACGGAACTCTCCGCCGGTGAAGTTGGTTTCTTCGTAGCGACCATCAAAAATGTTGCCGATACCAAAGTCGGTGACACCATCACCTCAGTTGAAAACCCTTGCGCCGAGGCTCTTCCCGGCTTCGAAGACATTAAGAGCATGGTCTTCGCCGGGCTCTACACTGTTGATTCGCACGAACACGCCCTGCTCCGCGATGCTCTCGAAAAACTTCGCCTCAATGACGCATCTTTCTCCTTTGAACCTGAATCTTCGGTCGCCCTCGGCTTCGGGTTCCGCTGCGGCTTCCTTGGTCTGCTTCATCTCGAAATCATCCAGGAGCGCCTCGAACGCGAATACAGCCTTGACCTCATTACCACCGCCCCAGGCGTCCGCTATAACATCACCCTCACCGATGGCTCCATCATCGAAGTAGACAATCCATCCCGCTGGCCCGATCCCTCAGAGATCGAGCAGATCGAAGAACCTGTCATCACCGCCAAGATTCTCACCAACGAAGAATATGTGGGAGGCATTCTCAAGCTGGTTGAAGACAAGCGCGGCCGCCAGCAAAACTTTGAGTACGTTTCGGAAACTCGCGTCATGCTCACCTACGAACTGCCGCTCAACGAGATCGTTCTCGACTTTTACGACAAACTCAAGTCCGTCTCTCGCGGCTATGCCTCACTCGACTATCACCTCGCCGGCACCTGGGTCTCACCCATGGTCAAGATGGACATCCTCGTATCAGGCGAGTCCGTTGATGCTCTCTCCATCATTGTCCATCGCGACTTCGCCTATGACCGTGGCAAGGCGCTCGTCTCGAAGATGCGCGAACTCATCCCGCGCCAGATGTTTGAAGTCGCAATTCAAGCTGCCATTGGAAGCAAGGTCATCGCCCGGGAGACCGTCACTGCCATTCGCAAGAACGTCATCGCCAAATGCTATGGCGGTGACATCAGCCGCAAGCGCAAGCTGCTCGAGAAACAGAAAGAAGGAAAGAAGCGCATGAAGCGAATCGGCAAAGTCGACATCCCGCAGGAAGCGTTCCTCGCAGTTCTCAAAGTAGGCGAGGAGTAATCATCGCCTCAATCACTGGCCAGAAGAGGCGTAGCGCGAATTGCTTCCGCAGCATTCTGGGATGAAATTGTAACTTCGCTGTAACTGCAATCTGTGGAAACCCTTGAAATAGCTATAGTTGCAGCTTCCGTGGGAAAGCGAGAACGAGCGCCCGCCGAGTGCCCTCACAAACTCCCCTGTTTACATTGGCTTAGACAACGTCCTGACAGGCTTTCCGCCAGGTGGGATTCAGGCTTTCCGACAAAGTCCTTCTTCGCGATACCCCCGCGATCCACAAGTTTTTCCACAGACCTTGTGTGCTTTGAGAGAAGCAAAATCCCCAATGATGAAAAGCCAAGAGGAGGGTTCATCACCCTCCTCTTGGCCTCTTGCATGTAAGTTTCCGGTCGAGAGTTATTGTTTCGGCGCTGCTGGCTTCGGCGTGGTTGTCGCCGGATGTGGACGGGTTGGCGCAGGAGCCGACGGTGCCGAGGGTACCGGAGGAGCAATGCCGGAAGTCGTGTTATATGTCGTCACCACAGCCTGGGTCACATCGATATTCGGTCCAATCCACATCACGTTGCTCTGCTGACTGCTGACATCGAGCAGGATCGTGTAGCCGTTGTCGCTGACATATTTTTTCAACACAGCAGAGACCTTGGGCGCAAGCTTGCCGTAGGTTTCCTGCAGTTCGGCGTTATACGCAGTCTGTGCATCTTCTTCGTTTCGAGTCAACTGCTTTTCTTTGGTATCGATAGTCTTCAGACGCGTAGCGCGCTCCGCGTCGGGCAGCGTAGTCGGCGCGCTCTGCAGTTGTTTCTTCAGCGTATCAACCTCCGCGGAAAGAGCATCGATCTGATCCTTCTTCGGCTTGTATTTCGTCTGAATCTCCTGGATCGCGCGCTGGCCTTCATTCGTGGCGAGAACGGCCTGTTCGAACGCAACCAGCGCAATCTTTGCAGGAATCGGTTGCGGCGCTGCAGGCGCTGTCTCTGCAGCGGGCTGAGGAGCGGGTGTAGCTGGAGTCATGGCCGCTGGAGCCTGGGCCATTCCGGCTGCGGTCATCAACCCCGCGCCAAGGGCGGAGACTAGAACAAGTGTGCGATTCATGCGGTTAGTGGTACTCCTTCAAAAAGATCGTTATCCATTATTGGACTGCGTCAATATCGTTCCGGTAGGTCAGAGAGCAGTGCGGCAGCAGATTCCCGTCGCAGCCCGGAGCTGGAGCCAATCCGTCCCGCATCTTATTGTTTCGGCGCAGGCGGCTTTGCCGGACCGGTCGTTGCAGGACGCGGACGTGTCGCGGATGGCGCTGAAGGCACAGCAGGAGCTCCAACTCCCGAAGAAGCATTGTAGGTTTCCACAATGGCCTGCGAGATATCGGTACCCTGCTGAAGCCAAAGCAGCGAAATTCCGCCTTGCTGGCCGGTATTATCCAACAGCATCGTGAAGCCATTGTCCTGAACGTACTTGATCACGATGGGGCCAAGCTTCTTTGCAATTGCGCCAAGCGTATCCTGCAGTTCGGCATTAAAGGCATTCGTGGCATCCTCGCCATCGCGCTGCAACTGCTTCTGCTTGGTATCGATCGTTCTGGCCCGCGAGGCACGCTCATCTTCACTCATCGTCGCCGGCGCACTCTGCAACTGCTTGGTCAGCGAATCGATTTCGGTCTGCAGTGCCTGCAGTTGCGTCTTCTGCGGCTCATACTTCTTCTGCAGCGCCTGGAGCGCACGCTGACCTTCGTTTGTCGCGGCAGTGACCTGCTCATATTCGATCACGGCAATCTTTGCCGGAATGGCCTGGACGGGAACACGAGTGGCGCCAGAGGCCGGGGCCGGTGTGCCGGCAGTCTGGGCCACGCCAGCAGCGGACATCATTCCCGCAGCAAGAGCGGTGACAAGTACAAAATTACGGTTCATGCGATTTGTGGTACTCCTTCGGGGGATTGTTCTCGCTTATCCGGCCTTAGGCGCACCATCGCGTGCTTTCTCAGCCGTTCCAGCCACACTCATTTTGACGGCGTGTCTTTCGAAAAGCACGCCCACCAAATACCTCGAGCCATCCGACTTCTATCCAAGCAAATCGGCAGCAAAGCGAGAGAGCTGCCGGAACACATCAGATTATAGGACCCAGCCCCGCAGGGGTCAATAATCGCGCCTCGTTCTTCCATCCTCCCAAAATACGGAGCAGTGAACCGCCAGTCTCCTGTTTTTTAGACATCTGTTTCCTGGGTCTAAACATTTGGCTGAGAAAGTGCCCTCACGTTTTGGCGATTCGATTGCTCCGTGCTTAGGGACAACACGCTGGCGGAGACTCGAAGTGTGTCGTTGATCTACCCGGCTCGAAAAGAAGCTGCACCCGAATCGACGGTGCAAGCCAATAGACCGGAGTTCGACTTCCTTCAGCGGAAGGTTTTCAGGAGGCCAGTGACTGGCCATCAAAGCGTAGGGCCGCTTCCATGAAGCGGCCTTACTTCTTGTTTCTTACCCTATAGAGTCACCGGGAAGTCGTAGAAGAGAGTCCTTGCCAACTTCGCTCTTTGCGCGTACCCTAAGAGGTGCCTTGTAAACCGGCTGTGGGTGCCGATCGTTGTGGGTGTTGCCAGAGGGTTTCCTGTTAGGTACATTTGGGCAGCAAAAACACACGATTGCAGTGACCGAATTTGTCGGACTCTGTCGCAAACAGGTAGAGGGTGAAAAGTAAAGGTTCGCCGCTGTCAGGCGTTCCGGGCTGCGCGTAGCCGGTATTTGCTGGTTCAGTCGCAGCCAAGGCTGTAGAAGACGTCCGTTCGAGTACAACTTGAGACCGTTTCCTCCGACGTTGCAATACCGGTTTGGTTCGTCCCCCGTGAGATACACAGGGAGGAAGAGACCATTGCGCCGTGGGAGAGTGAACCGCTAATTGCGATCTAAAGCAATAGGAAGTGGAAGCATGACTTCAGAGCAGAATGCACCCGAAGTGGAATCCCATCAGGGTTCGACCATGTCACCCGGCCAGCAGGACGGGGAGACGCAATCTATCCCTCACAACATCCAGCACGGCATGGGTCAATCCAAAAGTAGCCGCCGTCGCCGCCGCAAACGCAAGAACAAAGGAATCGATGCCCAGCAGGGCGCACAATCCAGCGGCGATCAGGGCGCAGGCCAGCCCATCGTCTCCATTCAGGGCTCTGCCGCTCCTCAAACATCACAGCCACAGGCCTTTCAGGCCAGCGGGGGTCAGCAGCAGAACGGCTCTGGCGGCGGCAAACGCTGGAAGAAGAAGTTTCGCGACCGCGACCGTCAGCGCCCTCAAGACAATCCCGGTAACGTCGCCAGCGGCAGCAATGGCGGCTACAGCAACAACGGTGGAGGATATCGCGACCGCGACTCCCATCAGCCCGGAAACAGCTCTGGCGGCTTCAAACGCAAAGGCGGTAAGCAGCAGCAGCGCGGTCCGCGCAGCTTCGTGGGTCCGATGGACCACAGTTATCGTGCCGTGAACGGCAACTTCGCCGAGACTCCGCCCTCGACCATTGAATCCGGTAATGGCAATTATGGCCGCAGCAATGGCCACGGGCGCAGCTATCAGAGCGATTCGCAGCCCATCGACTATTCGCAGGGCCGCCCTGTTCCGATTCCGGAGAACGCGCCGACAAAGATATTTTTCTTCATCGAAGATCTCTTCTTCATCGCTAAGATTCAGGAGACCGCGCGCAAACTTGGAGTGAAGGTGGCATTCGTCAAGAACGAGAAGGACGCCATCGCCGCTCTGACGGCGGGTGAAGACGAAGATCTGCCAGGTCTTATCGTGTTCGACCTCAACAATGCGAATGCCAAGCCTTTGACGCTGATTCCCAAGCTGAAGGCCAAGCTGAAGCGCAACACTTCGATTGTTGGCTTCCTGTCGCATCTGCAGGGGGATTTGAAGGCGAAGGCTGTCGAGGCGGGTTGCGACACGGTAATGCCGCGCGCTGCCTTCTCGCAGAACCTGCCTAATCTTTTGCGGCGCTATGGCATGGAAGAGGAAGAAGAGCCGAACTTCAACCAGTAGAGAACTTCTTCTGTCCTACCAAATTTTCATCATAAAAGGCTCGATTGAACGCAAATCGGGCCTTTTATTTTTTCTGCGCGAATTGTGCGTTTTTGCTGGGGTTTTCGCAAAAAACGGGTGCTGGACCGTGGTTTTTTGATGGTAAATGTGTGGTGGAATCGTGGTAAATCGTGGTGCGTTGACGGTCCTATTTCGGACGATAAACCCATGCCACGTTTCATGGATTTATTTTTCGTTGTTCCCGTTTTGGGAATCTTATCCCGGAGGCCAGTTCATATGTCGGCCACCTAACAGATGAAGATGGAGGTGGTGCACCGTCTGCCCGCCATCGTCTCCGGTATTCACGACGATCCGATAGCCGTTATCCAGTTTCTCTTTGCGCGCAATCTCAGCTGCCGCAGCCATCAGCTGACCCATCAGTGCCGCATCGTCTGCCAGCGTTTTGGCGGTTGAGCCGATGTGCCGCTTGGGGATGATCAGCAGGTGGGTAGGGGCCTGCGGGTTAATGTCGGGGAAGCCGATCGACAACTCGTCTTCGTAAACACGGTTGGCCGGAATTGTTCCATCGACGATTTTGCAAAACAGACAATCAGCAGACGCTGGGGGATTCAACTTGGTTTTCATGGTTGAAAGTATTTCGGATGCCGTCCGGCACTCCATGGGTTGTAAGCTGCCGCAAAAGCCGCGCGGCTGGCCGTGGAGGGATGACTGTAGGTCCAGAACTCAACGAAGGGGTGCGGCGCCGGATCGTCGAGGGAATTTTCGCCGAGCAGTTGAAATCCCTGTTGGGTCGTGGTCTGCGGATCGGCGACGATGCCGTGGACCGCCTCCTGGCCATAGACGTCGGCATTGTGTTCGATGGCGCGGCTGAATCCATTCTCCACCGGCTCAGAGACGAAGTTTAAAACGTTCAGCACCAGGACCAGCACCGCCAGAAAGGCCAGGTCGTTCTGCGAGCGGATACGCCAGCGCGCTCCATAGCGCCGCAAAAGCCACTGGGTCGCGCGCTGTCCGAGGAAGAATCCGATCAGCATCAGCGCGGCGGTGAAGACGAGCCCAAACGCGATGTGGTGAAGCGCATAATGTCCCAGCTCATGGCCGAAGATGCCGGACACCTCATCCGGAGTCGCGGCTGCAATGGTCGTGTCCCACAGCACCAGTCGCTTCGACGGGCCGAAGCCTGTGACGTAGGCATTCATGCTGGTCACCTTCTGACTCGCCCGCATGAAGAACATCCTGTCCGGCGGCACACTGACGCCGCTGCGGGCCACCACCTTCTCCAACTGCGCCACCAAGGCCGGATGGGTCTGCTCGAGCGGCTCGAATTTGTTGAACATCGGATCAATCAGGATCGGCGAGATAAATACCCCGAACAATACTCCCGCCATGGCTGGAATCCAGAACCAGAACCACCAGCGCTTCGGCGACTTTCGAATCACCCAGAAGAGCATCATCACCAGGAGCGAGCCGACGAACCATGTCAGCAGGAAGCCTTTCGTCTGGTCCCAGAGCCAGCTTCCCCAGCCCTGCACCGATAATCCGTAGGCGAGACCAACGTGGTGCCCGTAGACCCTCAGCGGAGCATCCAGCAGCGTCACCGCCAGCAGAAACAGAAACACAAAGGCGAAGAATTGTCCCCACCGGTTGCTGGTCAGGTTCTCAGCAATCTTCCCCATCCATGCCGGAATACCGAGCGCCAGCAGCAGGACAAGCTGCAAAATTCCCCAGCCTTCTCCCGCAAAATGCAGCCAAGTCCGCGCCCGAAACAACGCCCGGGCCGGCTTCAGCTTTTCCGGAGGCAGCGTATAGGCGGTTCGATTCTGCGCCGCTTCCCTGAGCGCCAGCGCCTCAGTGGGTGTTGTCCCTTGCGCCCGCGCCGATCCCATCGCCACTGAAAAAAAAGCGACCAACACGAGCAAGAAACTGCGAAAACTCATCAACGAAGGCTCCACAACCGTGAAGCCAGTGTGCACGATTCCCCGCAAGAGCGCAAAAAGTGCGCCTTGTCTCCGCAGCTACCAATCGAGCGGACGGACTTCCTGAAAGCTGAGGCTGCTTCTCCGCTTGAGCAAACGATCTGTTTAGCCTCGGGTGTGGTCCAGCGGAGTCATCCTGGCCAAAAACGCCTGCAGCCCAGGCCGCTCAATCATTTCCTTCCACTTCGGCTCCGTCGAAATCGAGATCAGGAACGGCGACCGCACCACATAAGCACGATTCAGAGATTGAAGCGTACCGCGTTCATCGCCCATTCCCAGATAAATGAGTGACACCAGGTAGGGATCGACAAACGTCGATTTCGATTGCTCGCGCAGCTCCGCGATCTCGCGCTGCGCCTCGCTGATTTTGCCCTCCCGCCCCAGGGCGTAGCCGATCTCGGCGGTCAGCAGAGGAGGTTCAAAGCCATTCGCGGGCTTGAACTGTCGCATCTCCTTCACCGCCTGGCCATACTTACCCTGCAGCGACAGCGTCTTCCCCAAACCCCAGTACGGTACCGGCGAGTGCGGATCCTTTGCCATCGCGTCGCGATAGTGGGCCATTGCATTCTCGTAGTCGCCGCGGTAGTAGTCGATACAACCCAACTCGCCGATCAGTTGCGCCGACTGCGGATCGTACCCCAGCATCCGGTGCACCATCTCATCGGCGTCGCGGGTCCGGCCCGTCTGCGCCATCAGGTGCGATGTGCAGCTCAGCACAGTCAATGCGCTCTGCTCATCCTTAGCCGAAGCGAGCTCCGCCGACGCAGCGGCATAATCCCAGTCATAGAGCAATTCGACCAGCCCGAGAGTTCCATGCGCCTCCCCATACTCGGGGTCAAGTTGCTGCGCACGGGTGGCATACTCGCTGGCCTGCGGCATATGCTGCCGTGGATCCTCAAAGTAGATGCCAAGCAACAGGTGGGCCTGGGCCAGGTCCGCCCAGGCAATTGTGAACTTGGGATCAAGCTTGACCGCGCGCTCGAAGTGTCCGATCGCGTCGTGAAGCTCCATCGGAGAGTTTCCCCGGGCCGCGGTCTCGCCTCGCAGCATCTCCTGGTAGGCTTCTACGCTCGACGAAACGGGCCGCAGCACATGCGCCGACTGCCTCGCATCGAGCTCGATCTTGAGACCATGAATCACATCCTGGGTGATGCTGGCCTGCACCGGCCTGAGATCGTCACTCTCCGGCAGATAGCGGTGGCTCTCAATGATGCTCCCATCCTTCATATTGCTCAGTTCGGTGTCCACAGTGAGCTTGCCGTTGACCTGGTGGATCTCGCCGGTCAACACGCTATTTACATGCAGCGAACGGCCTATGCTTACAGCTTTATCGGCGCTCGATCGAAAACGGTACACCGCCCCACGAGCCATTACTCTGAGCGGAGGAATCTCCGATAACTGGCGGATCAAATTGTCCGTCAACCCGTCAGCCAGATAGTCGTTCGCCTTGTCCCCGGTCTCATTGGCAAACGGCAGCACCGCAAGCGCAATTTGCTGGCTGGCCCCCGAGTTACTGTCTCTCTGTTGACTCCGCCAGTGCCATCGCCACCCGCCCGCTGCAAGCAGCGTCAGCAGGACTAGACCCACAGCCGCCCAATGCCCCCAACTTAAAGATGTTCGCCGCACCGACGTACCCGCAACCGATCCGGCTTGCTCCACAATCAGCGGAACCACTTTGCCGGCGCCGAGCTTGCCCTCCCGGAGGGTAAACGCCGGACTGTAGCCTCCCTTGGGAATATCGATAAAGACCGGATCATCCTTACCCTCGCCGTCGTAATACTCTCGAAGCCGGCTGCGAAGCCGTCCTGCCTCTACCCGCACCGTCGCATCGATCGCGGGATCGTAATCATGGCTTCGCGAGAAGACATCCATCGCGATTGCAAACTCCTTGAACGGACCGGGCGCATCGGTCAGCGACCGCTCCACCACATAACGCAGAAAGTCCTGGCTCCTCTGGGCCATGGCGAACACTTTAGAGCTCAGAATGCGGTGAAGCTCATCTTCTATCTCTTGCGCGCCCGGCTTGACCCCGTCGTCCACCATGAAACTGCCCCCATACATCCTTGAGCCCATTGGTGTAACACACGTAACTTACGGCAAGATACTTTCCCCAATCGCGGTTCCAAGTTGATCTTGGCCGTGGATGGCCAAAGGCCTTTCCCAGAAAAGAGGTCCGAATCATGAACTTCAGACTAGCTGCTTCTCTTTGCCTTGCGGTATCCGCCGCCAGTATAGCTTCCGCTCCGGCTTATGCCCAGCTTTCGTCCAATGCAACGGTTTTTGCCTCGGGACTTGAATCCCCCCGCGGCCTTAAATTCGGGCCGGACGGCGATCTCTATGTCGCCGAAGCAGGGACCGGAGGAACCATCTCAACCGTCGGCTCCTGCGCCCAGGTTCCGCCACCCATCGGCTCCTATCTCGGGGGCAACACTGGACGCATCTCGAAGCTGGACAGATCCGGCAACCGCACCACTGTCGCCACCGGATTTCCGTCCGCGCTCGCCGCTGAAGGCGACCTGCAAGGCGTAGCCGACATCGCATTCCTCAACGGCACGCTCTACGCTGTCACGGCTGGAGGAGGCTGCTCGCACGGCAATGCCTCGTCACCTAACATCATCGCCCGCGTCAACACCAAGTCAGGCTCGTGGACGGCCATCGCCAACCTCAGCCAATTCGTTCAGAGCCACCCCGCTGCGTATCCGGACGCAGGCGACTTCGAGCCCGACGGCGTCTTCTACAGCCTGATCGCCTACGATAACCGCCTCTACACGGTCGAGCCAAATCATGGGCAGCTCTTCTCCGCCTCCGCCGGCGGAGATCTTCGCGAGGAGCTTGACATCTCCAAGCAGGAGGGCCATATCGTCCCGACCTCCATCGCGGTGAACGACGGAAAGTTCTACATCGGCAACCTCGGACTCTTCCCCATCACTCCAGACTCAAGCAAGATCATGAGCTTCAACACCGGCGGATGCCCCTGGCCCTTCCTCTCCGGTTTTGGCTGCGGCGACGAGATCCAGAAGCTTCGCCTGTCTGGATCGCGCGCCGGCTTCACCACAGTTGTCGCCGTGGATTTCGGGCCTGATGGTCTTCTCTATGCGCTCGAGCTCAACGATGCCGCCGGTTTTCCTACCCCACCATTTGGTGTCGGCAAGGTTGTACGTCTTAACCGCGCAGGCGTTATCGAAGATGTAGCTACCGGGCTCTCCCTTGCTACGGGCATGACATTCGGCCCGGACGGCTATCTCTACGTTTCGAACTTCGGTGCGGCGCCCAGTGGGCAGATTCTCCGCATCTCCGTTCGCTAGCGCATCTTCTTCTTAAGCCAGCGAAAGAATACTTTCGCTGGCTAAGAAGACTTCATGAAGAATTCCAGAATTTGTGTGCTCCCTGGCGGATCAAGAGACGGTGTTTTCGAGGTCATCATGTTCGGCAGGCCAGACGCCAGTGATCATCGTCGTGTGATCTTGAGAGTGTGCTCGTCAGCATGGGTGGGGTAGTCGGATGGTACGGGATTTGATCGTCACAAGAGCAAACCCGGGTCACGCCGACCGATTGGTATACCCGCTGGATGAACCTTCCGGTTGGCGGCGCTAGCGATTCAGGCTGCTCCCGGGCTCCGCACCAACCTCCAAACCGAAGCGCGACAACTCGCGCTTCTGCAGGTAGTAGTCGATAAAAAAACCGATCCCGATGGCCAGCGGAATGATGCCTGCCGCCGCGCCCGCCAGGACTTCGCGTACCTGCAAAATATAGCTCAGCAGGATAAAAAACAGCGTAAGGCCGAGTCCCACCGAGATCAGTACGATTCCCGCACGACGAGCGTTTCCCAGGCTGCGGAGGGGGTCTTTCACTGGCTTATCCTCACTGCCCGAACCCAGCATCTTCTCTATCTCAGCCAGGGGAACGCCACGCGAGATCATGGCGATACGCTCTTCCGACTTGATGCGGCGCTTGTGGCCGTCGAGCCAGATACCGGCGACAATTGCGACGATACCGACCATGCAACCTGCTACCGGCACGATAAATGGACTAAATACGAAGTTTCCCATTGCACTACCTCCTCTTTCTGCCCGCGTTAGACCGTCCCTCCCCCCTAAAGTTTCACTCGCGCGGATGAAACTTTAGGAGCAGTCTATGGTCTAAGGTGGCTTGGGGTCTAAAACTGATTGGCGACCGATCTCAGCTTCGAGCAAGTGGTACGCGATCATCAGGAGATGGTCTTCCGCACTCTTCTGCGCCTGACTGGCAGCCGCGAGCATCTTGACGATCTCGCCCAGGATGTCTTCCTTCGGCTGTATCGCGCCCTGCCCAGTTTTCGCGGAGATGCTCTTATTACTACGTATCTCTACCGCATCGCCGTCAATGTCGCGCAGGATGAGTGGAAGCGCCGCCGCCGCGACCGCGACACCCATGTCTCGCTCTCGGACGAAACCTCCGCCTGGGAAGACCGGCTGCCGCATCCGGACCGCAACGCCGAAGAGCAGTTGGAGGAACGCGAGTTTCAGCAGGCCGTCGAAGAGCAGCTTCAGCGGCTCAGCCAGATCGAGCGGACCATCCTTGTCCTCTATCATCAGGAGGAGCGCAGTTATGAACAGATTGCCTATGCTCTCGGCATGCCCATCGGCACCATTCGGACGCATCTGCACCGCGGCCGCAAGAAGTTACGAGAATCGCTTCAACAGCATCAAACACAGGAGAGGAGAGCGGCATGCATGACGAACCTGTAAACGACTTGTCGCCCAATGCCAAGGAACGGCCGGAGCTGGACGTGATGCGGGGCCGGGATCTGGATCGGGCTGTAGATCGGGATTTGGATGAGCGCCTCATTCGCGCGCTTGAAACCGTGCCCGATTCGCGGGTTCCTGCCGACTTCGCAGCAAGGATTGCCAGCCGTCTTCCGGCAAGACGCCCGGTCTCCCTGACCGCCACCCACTATGGCCAGAACGCGATGCTGCTCGGCATCGTAGCCACCCTGGCGGTGTTGCTTGTCATGGCTTTGCACGCCGCGGAGCATGCCTCCTTCGGGCTTCTGGAATCGTTTCTTCTGGCCGAGTTCCTGGCTCTCACCGTGTGGTTCAGCATCCTGCGCTTCGGTATGCGCTAGCTTTCCGTCAACTTATCGCAATCTCGTCCGTCCAACTATCAGGCACCTGCAACCGCCGCCGTACTGCGTCGCGGGCCGGCGCTACTTCCGATACACTCGGCAGCAGGCGTATTTTGCAGGCGAAACGAGTTCCCGTACCCATGAAGAGACAAAGAGTGGCAGTCGCCGGCGCCGGTTTGGCCGGGCTGGTAGTCGTGGCGATGGCGTGTGCCAGCCACATTGCTGTAGCGGCCACCCCACTCCCCGCATCCTCCCCCACGACGTTGCTGATCGACACCATGGAGTCTGAGCTTCACCGCGCCATGGGCTCGCTCGGCAACACGGCCACCGACGCCACCCATCAGCCGAAACCTTACTTTCTCAGCTACGCCGTCTCCGACTCCGATGGCATCGTCATGTCGGCGCAGTTCGGGGCAATCGCTGTCTCGAACGAGAGCCGTCGCCGCATCGCCGACGTCCAGGTCCGCCTGGGCACGCCGGCAGAAGACAATACTCACGGCGATCATCGCAACAGCGCTCTTACCACCGTGCCGCTTCCTCTCACGGACGATGGCGATGCTCTGGCCCGCAGCCTATGGTTCGCAACCAATCACGGTTATGCGAAGGCGCTCGATGGCTATCTCAAAGTGAAAACCGAACAGCAGGTTCGTGCCAAGGAAGAGGATGGCTCCGCAGATTTCTCAAGCGAAAAGCCAACAAGCGACCTGCTCCCGTCGCCTCCCGCCCTGGTTGTCGACCGCAACGCCTGGCAGGATCGCCTGCGCGAGCTCTCCGGTCTCTTCAAGCAGTATCCCGATGTCTTCTTCAACAACGTCACCCTTGAGGCCTCGACTGAGACTGACTACTTCGTCTCTTCCGAAGGCGCCAAGGTCGCGACCCCCAACCACGTTGCGCGGCTCATCATCGTCGCCCGCACTCGCGCGGCTGATGGCATGGATCTCTTTCGCGCCGAGACGTTTGAAGCCGACGAAGTTGGGCATCTTCCAGACCAGAAGACTCTGACCGACAAGACCATCGCCATGGCAAAGAACCTCGAAGCCCTGCGCGAAGCTCCGGTGACGGAACCCTTCAATGGCCCCGCGATTCTGAGCGGCCGCGCCTCTGCCGTCTTCTTTCACGAAGTCCTCGGGCACCGGCTCGAAGGCCAGCGGCAGCGCGGCGACGACGAGGGTCAGACCTTTACCAAACTGCTTGGCAAACAGATTCTTCCCAGCTTCCTCAGCGTCTCCGATGACCCGACGCTGGCCACCTTCGACGGGGTTTCTCTCAGCGGTCATTACAGCTACGATGACGAGGGCCAGCCGGCGCGACGCGTCGACCTGATTAAGGATGGCGTCCTCGATACGTTTCTCATGTCACGCCTGCCGATTGCGAGCTTTTCGACCTCGAACGGCCATGGCCGCGCCGAAGTCGGCCACATGCCCACGGGCCGCCAGGGCAATCTTATCGTTACCTCGACAAAGACCGTCAGCGACGCGGAGCTGCGCGAGATGCTGAAGGCCGAGGCGAAGAAGCAGGGCAAAGCCTACGGTCTCTACTTCGAAGACATCTCATCCGGATTCGCAGTCACCACGCGCCGCTCGCCGCAGGCCTTCCAGGTCATTCCGCTGGTCGTCTATCGCGTCTACGTGGATGGCCGGCCCGATGAGCTTGTTCGCGGCGTCAGCATCGTAGGAACTCCGCAGGCTGCGCTCAATCGCATTCTCGCCACGGACAACAAGCAGGATGTGTTCAACGGCATCTGCGGCGCGGAGTCGGGCAGCATCCCGGTCAGCGCGGTCGCTCCCGCGATGCTGGTCAGCGAGATCGAGACGCAGCGCCAGGCGCAGGGTACGGCGCGTCCACCCATTCTCCCGCCACCAGGTCAGGCCAACGGTGGAAAGGGAGGTCAAGAATGAATTTTGTTCACAAAAAGTTACAAATTGTCCGCCTTGCTGCCGCCGCTGTCTGTTTCCTGGCGCTATTCAGTACCGTTACGGTTACGAATATCGCTTGTGCCGAGTCCTCTTCCGAGGTAAAGGACCCACTTCTGCATGCGATGCAGCAGGAGCTCGACCGCGAGAAGGGCCTGATGCTCCCTGGTATGCAGCGCCCTTATTTCATCGAGTACCGGCTGGACGACATTGCAACCTACGAAGCCGTCGCGAACTACGGGGCGCTCACTCAGGAAGTCTCAAATCGCCAGCGCATCATCCGCGTCACTGTTCGCATTGGCGACTATGCGATGGATAGCAGCAGCAGTCGCGGCGACGGCACTGTCGAACTCGCACCGACCGACGACAACCCGCTTGCGCTCCAATATGCTCTCTGGACCGCGACCGACACTGCTTACAAAAATGCCCTTCGCGCCTACTCGGCTAAGGAGGCTGCGCTGAAGCAGTTCCAGTCCGCCCAGAGCCAGCAGGACTTCGCCCAGGTTGAGCCCGTCGTGCAGGTTTCTCCGCTCGTCACGCTCGATCTCGATCGCAATGAATGGAAGCGGCGCATCGTCGAGGGCAGCGGCCTGTATGCTTCGGACCCTGATCTGCGATCGTTTGCCGAAAACGTTCAGTACTCCACCGCAAGCATTCGCGGCATCGCGCTCAATCGCTACCTCGTCAATACCGAAGGGACGATGGTTCGCGAGGGCTACTCGGGCTACAACGGCGGCATCAGCGTCGGTGGACAGGCCGCGGACGGCATGCGCCTCAGCCGCGATAACGGGACCGTCGCTACGACTGCGAAAGATCTCGAGAGCGCCTCGGCCTTTCGCAAGCGCGTCATCGACGACCTGAAGAGCTACGAAGAGTTGCGCAATGCTCCTGTCGTCTCGGCCGACGACTACCATGGTCCGGTCCTCTTCAGCGGGGACGCTGTCGCCGATGTCTTCACCCACCTCTTCGTCCCCAACGTCGAAGCCGACCGGCCGGAGATGGGCACGACAGCCCGCACCAAGGGGGCGTACTCTTCCAGCTACAAGTCGCGCGTCCTGCCGGACATGCTCAGCGTCACCGACAATCCACTGGAGGCGAAGTTCAATGGCAAGGGCCTGCTGGGCGCCTATACGATCGATGACGAAGGCGTGCCGGCGCAATCGGTCGACATCGTCGTCAACGGCAAGCTTGAAAATTTCCTCATCGGCCGCGAACCGGTCAAGGACTTTGCTACTTCGAACGGCCACGGCCGCGCTGCTCCGGCTCAGGCTCCGCACTCGCGCTCGGGCGTAGTCCTCATCAAGGCCGATAAACCTCTGTCGAAGGACGAGCTCAACAAACGCCTGCTCGCGATGGCGAAGGAGCAAGGCAAGGATGTCTACGCCGTAGAAACTCTGGGTGGCGAACTCCTCCCGCGTCTTCTCTATCGCGTCAAAGCCGATGGCACCCGCCAGCTCGTTCGGGGAGCCATCTTCGACGAACTCGACAATCGCAGCCTGCGCTCCGGCATTGTCGCCGTCGGCAACGATCCCTATGTCTCGAACTCGCTCGGCGTCATTCCTCAGACGATCATCGCCCCGAGCATGCTCTTCGACGACGTCGGCGTGAAGCGCGCCACCCTCGAGCAGCAGAAGCTGCCCTACTACGCGCCTCCCCCTCTCGCGGGGAAAGAAAAATAATCTGAGATACAAATAGAATCTGAGATAGAAATTAAGAAGGAGAAGCCACCGATGCATCTCGATCCACGCCTACTTCGCGCCGCTGCTCTTGGTCTGATATTGATCGTTCTTTACGGCACCCGTATGACAAAAGGGTCGGTGACCAAGACCGCGGACGGTCTAGTCTTCGGCATCAAGCCGATCATTTTGTGGATGCGCATTGTCATACTGCCGGCGCTGATTATCTTCTACATCTATTTCTGGAGAGTCAGCAAGCAATCGCCGCCAATCTGGGTGCCTCTGTTGTTCTTCGCCGCCATCGTCTTCCTTCTTGCGCAGATGCCCGGTATTATCGCGCTTAGTTCCACGGCCATCACCCAGCGCTTCTGGTTTCGGCAATCGAAGACGATTCAGTACAGCGAAATTATGGCGATTCAGTCGGCGCAGGGCGGGCGCATCACCCGCGTCCTGGGCGACAATCGAGTCAGGATCACCCATACGTCGAACCACTGCGCCGCCGAGGAGTTCCGGCAGGAGCTTGAACGCCGCACCGGCAAGCGGGTTGTCGCGTAGCGCCTTCTGCCGATCAATCCGTCCGTATCAGATAAGGCTCTGCCGCCGGATCTCTGGGATGGATGCCGTCTGCAACCTCAGTCGCGTTCTTCTTGTCCGGAAACTTCGGATTGACCCGCACCCAATATCCTGTCGGCCCGGGAAACTCGATCACCTTTGCCGTCGTATAGCGCCGCAGCAGGTCCTGCTTCAATTTCATCGCATCCAATTCTTTCGCGAACGCCCCGATCTGCACGCACCATCGTCCGCCTGGATAGCTATTGAGGTCGGCATTCGCGCGAGCCGGCGCGGCAAACGCTTCCACCTTCACCTTCGCGACTCCCGCGCGATAGACCCCTGTGGCTTTTGCCGCTGCCAGGGACAAATCGATGATGCGTCCGCGAACAAACGGTCCGCGATCGGTAATCTTGACCACCACGGACTGGTTGGTCGTCACGTTGGTGACGCGAACCATTGTCCCCATTGGGAGCGTAAGGTGAGCGGCGGTCATCGCGTTCTGGTCGTACACCGTGCCATCGGCGCTTTT
The DNA here is from genome assembly GCA_036267495.1 of Edaphobacter sp. Taxonomy (GTDB): domain Bacteria; phylum Acidobacteriota; class Terriglobia; order Terriglobales; family Acidobacteriaceae; genus Edaphobacter. The sequence goes on along the minus strand of DATAVY010000133.1, from coordinate 4,226 downwards.
TCGTCCGGTATAGGGCGGCCCGTACCAGCTTGCCAGCCCAATCTCGGTCGAAACCGGCCTTCCGAAGCTATTCGGCACAGGCGCAGGGTAGGGAATCGCGGTTGTCGAGTCTCCCGGTCCCGCGCTCCGTTCTCCACGATTCGCGGCGGTGTTCGTTGCCGGTGGCGGAGGAGGCTGATAGGCCCGCACTGTCTTGCGATGACAGCCTCCGGCCATCAGCGCAACTGCCGCCAGCGCCGCAACGGAGAAAAGCCTGCGCATCACGGCTTCTGCGCATCTTTCGGTGGCGGCGGAGGCGTCGCCGTTCTTCGCGCATGATCATCCATCTTCTGCGCCAGCCTGTGCAATTCCACCGCTGCGGCGCGTAGTGCGTCCGATCCGTTCTTCCGCACCTCCGGCACCACCTCGTCGTTCAGGTACTTCACAACGTTGCGCAGATCGGTCTCGAGATGCGCCGCTGCATCCCGCAATTGCTGTTCCCACGGCCGTTTTGGCTCTTCTCCCGCCATACCTTCACCTCTCCACTCTCGATTAGATGACGTGAAAAACCCGCGGTCAACGCCCATTGGCGGCGATTCCACTCATGTGCTTTCGTGGTAACCACCGCGCGGCAGCAAGCAGCAGGGCAACAGCAGGCCCCGGCGTTCCAGGCGAAACATCCGGGCAGCAGACAACTTACAGGTTCCTCCGTGCGTCCGAAACCTGAGATAAGCGCATATACTAAGCCTTCACATCTGCAACGTGGTGTCGAGAAATTCGCCTCTGCGTTTCCTGAGTGGTGGGCCATCGTAACCGCGAGGTGATTTTTTGAGTACGACATCCGATCGAAGCCGTCTTCCCGCGCAGCCGTGCCGCCGAGTCCTGCTCGGCATTCCGTTTGCCTTGCTGGCCGCAGCGGCGCCGTTTGTTGCAGCTCAGGCCATGCCGGCAACTACAACTCCGTCAGCAAATCTGGCCGCGATGAACCTCGCGCTGCAGCTGCCTGACTCACCAGGTTCCATGATCAGCTCGTCGATGGATGGGGATGCGGACGACGCTTCAGAAAGTCCGTACGATCCGCAAGCCGCGCCATTACCCAGCTCCCAGCCCCCCAACGCACGCACGAAGCATAGCGCCCACCTCGCGATGACCATTGCCCCAAACGAGATCGCGCAGCCCATGTCCGCGCACGACAAAGCGGTGGGTGGCTTCAAGGATTCGGTCTCGCTCTTTTCCGCTGCCGGATGGATCGCCTCCGCCGGATGGTCGCACCTGACCAATGGCAGTCCCAACTATGGAACGGACAAGGGAGCCTTTGGCCAGCGGCTGGGCGCTGCCGCCGTCCGCGATGTCAGTGAAGACATCTTTGCCAACTGCCTGTTTGCTCCAATCTTCCATGAAGACCCGAGATACTACATCATGGGGCGCGGCAATAATGTTTTGAAGCGCGCCGCCTACGCCGCCACCCGCGCCATCATCACCCGTACCGACAGTGGACGCACCACGCCAAACTTCGCTCTCCTCGCCGGCAATGCCGCCGGCTCTGCCCTGACCGTAACCTATTATCCGCCGCTGAATACCTCGTTTACTGAAGTTGCCAAGACCTTCGGCGGCTCGATTGGCGGCAATGCGATCGGTTTTGTCGTCACCGAGTTCATTGCCGATGCACTGGAATACGCGCATCTCAAGAAACGGGATTAGCCGTCCTCCGCTACTATGAAAGCTAAGCGAGAGGGAGTTTTTCAATGCGCCGGTTGCTGACAACGGGACTGCTGCTGTCCGCAATAAGCGCATTGGGGCAGACCCTGCCGCAGCCACTTCGGCAGGCACCGGTTCAGTTCTCCGGCGCCGCACCACCCGACTCGGCCGATCTCCCCGATTCGCCCGATCTCCCCGACTCGCCCGATCTTCCCGATGCACCCAGTCCCGCGCAGGCGCAACGCGAGAACGTCGTCGCCGTTGCCGAAGCCTCTTTCCGCGCAACCGGCCGCGGAGCCCATCCATGCGGCTTCTTCCGCGCGATGAAGGTCGTCTATGTCGATCCCAGCCGTTATGACCATGTTCCCGAGCCCTGTTCTGAACTCATCTATCCCTACCAGCGCTTTCTCACCAGCAACATCGTCATCCCGATGACGTGGCAGCAAAAAGGTTATCTCGCGCTCCACGACCTCACCGATCCGGCAAACTTCGGCACCATCCTCGGCATCTCCGCCATTACCATTGGGGCCGATTCTCACACCGCCTACGGCCCCGGCCTGAAGGGCTTCGGCAAGATCGTTGGAGTCAGCCTTCTGCAGGACGCGACCGCGCAGTTCTTCGCCGAGTTCGCCATCCCGGCCGTCGTTCATCAGGATCCCCGCTACTTCCGAATGCCTCATGCGCCGATTACTAGACGCATCTTCTATTCCATCTCGCGCACCGTCATCTCGCGCAGCGACAGCGGCCGATCGATCCCAAACTATGGAACTCTGCTGAGCTATCCCATCTCCGCCGAGATCGACAATCTTTATGTTCCCGGCATTCACCCCGATGCCTCATCGACCACGGCTCGAATCTTCACCGGCTACGCTCTCGATCCGATCAACAATCTCCTCAATGAATTTCTGCCTGACGTCGCCAGCCGCGTGCACGTGCGAATCATCTTCGTGCAGCGGATCCTCAACAACGTGGCCAGCATCAACGCCAGCGGAACGCCTTGAAGAACAATTCGAGACAAAACCTTCGGCCCGTCCACTGCTCTCTCGTCCCCGTTCAATGCAAAATCCTGCCGTTCACTACCCGCGGCTTCGATATGGCCTCTTATGTGCGTAGTCTTGAAGGTGAAATCGAAGGTGTCGAGCCGCCGCATCTACTTACAAAGGCGATAGATAGCGTATACCGGAGACGTATCCTCAGCTAGGTTTTCAGCATCCAAGAAACACAGGAGACACACAAATGCCAAAGGCAAAATTATTCGAAAAGTCTCTCACCTACGGAGCCAAGGCAGGCTGGGCCATTTTCAGCAAGTTCAATTCCATCAGCCCCAATGCCAGTTTCACGCCTAGGTGGAGCGACAAGCCGCTTCTGAAGAGCTACCAGAAAGAGAAGCCGCCTCTCGGCTGGCCGCGCACGACTGATTCTCTCTGCCCCAAGTGCATCCCCGAGATCCGCCAACAGATCGTCGACGGAAAACTTCCCCACGAGATTCTGCTCAACGAAAAAGTCGGCGAGATCAAGGCCCAGATCATCGAGCGAGACGGTCAGATTCTCATGGTCAAGGATTGTCCAATCCATGGCCACTTCGAAGACCTGATGTCGATCGACACCGCTTTCTTCCGTCACCTCGAAGAGGTCTTCCCTGGCCGCGACATTCGTGCCCACAACGACGACAAGCTTCACAACCACGGGACCTCCACGGTCACTCATGGCCGCGGCTCGGTTCTAACCATCGACCTTACCAACCGCTGCAACATGATGTGCGACCCCTGCTTCATGGACGCCAACCAGGTCGGCTTCGTCCACGAGCTCACCTGGGACGAGATCAAGACCATGCTCGACAACGCGATCACCATCAAGCCGCGTCGTCAGATGAGCGTTCAGTTCTCGGGCGGCGAGCCCACGCTTAGCCCGTACTTCCTCGACGCTGTGGCCTACGCCCGCAAGGTGGGTTACACCTCGGTTCAGGCTGCGACCAATGGCATCGAGTTCGCCAAGTCCAAAGAATTCGCCAAGGCCTCTGCCGAAGCTGGTCTCCGATACGCTTACCTGCAGTTCGATGGCATCGGCAACGCAGCCAACTCGCACCGCAAGGTCGGCAACGCGTTCGACGTCAAGCTCCAGGCCATCCACAATCTGCATGAGGCCGGCGTGGACATCGTTCCCGTCACGACCATCGTCAACGGCATCAACAACGAGCAGGTTGGCCGCATTATCGAGTTCGCGCTCGACAACCCGAAGAAGATTAACTTCCTCAGCTTCCAGCCTGTCAGCTTCACGGGCCGCGATGAAGATATCTCCGACGAGCGCCGCCAGGCGCAGCGCTACACTCTTTCTCACCTGGCACACGATGTGAAAAATCAGACCGGCCTCGGCGAGCCGACCCGCGACTGGTTCCCGATATCGTTCATGTCGACCTTCTCCGACTGGGCCGATCTGGTTCACGGACCGGACCGCGACTGGGGCCAGCTCTCCTGCGGTTGCCACCCCAACTGCGGCATTTCGATGGCTCTCATGATCGACAAGGAGACCAAGGAAGCCGTTCCCGTCAC
>DATAVY010000132.1:0-11259 GCA_036267495.1 Edaphobacter sp. | reverse complement strand
TTGCCGGTGCCTGGAGGTCCGACGAGGAGGACGCCCTTGGGGATGCGGCCGCCGAGGCGCTGGAACTTCTGCGCTTCGCGGAGGAACTCGATGATCTCTTTAAGCTCTTCCTTGGCTTCGTCGACGCCGGCGACGTCCTTGAAGGTGATCTTCTTCTGCTGCATGGAGAGCAGGCGGGCGCGCGATTTGCCGAAGCTCATGGCCTTGTTGCCGCCGGACTGCATCTGGCGGAGGAGGAAGAACCAGAGGCCGAGGAGCAGAGCGAAGGGCGCGATCGAGATCAGCAGGTTGACCCACTGGTTGGGGCTCTGATTCTTAATGGTGATGTTGACGCCGTGATCGCGCAGCGTCTTATACATGTCCGGATAGTTGCCGGGGATGGTGGTCTCAAAGACGGTCTTTGCGTCGTCGCGGTATTTGCCTGTGACTTCCGCTCCGTCGACGGTGACCTCTGCGATCTTGCCCTGGTCTGCGTCGTTAAGGAGCTGGGTGAGGCTGATCTTTTTCTCCTGTGTGCCACCCGTTGTTTTGACAACGACCTGCCACAGGAAGACAAGGCAGGTGATCATGAAGACCCAGATCAGAATTTGTTTGACGGTTGAGTTCAAAGCGAATTTCCTCATTTTCCGGTCTGGCGCGGCTCAAGAAATCGCACTGCGTTTGCCAGACCCGGCTGCCGGACGCCGAAGCGTACGGAAAGCCACCAACTGTTAGACGCTAACGAACGAAGGAAGGTTCTGGTTCTGGTGGGCTTGCTTGAATCCCCAGTGACAGGCCTGCCCTCAATCAGGTATCTCGATTCTACTCTCAGGGTCGGGGTTCGGCGTGGCAAAAGCGGAAGGTCGATGGGACTTTAGAGTGATTGCTGAGGAAAAGGCAGGGAATAGGGGGTAGGGAGTAGGGAATAGAAGATGACTGGAAGGCAAGCAGGGCAAGAGGCAGGCCCTTATTTGCCGCGGTAGAGGCGTCGTTTGCTGGGGAGCAGCGGCGCGGCATAACGAAGGCAAAGGCGCTGAAATGTATGGATTGAAAGGTTCGTGCTGTCTGGGTGAGTGAAGTGTTTCGGGGTCCTTCACTTCGTTCAGGATGACGGCGAGTATGGACAAGGGCAAGAGCTGTTCAGGATGACGGCAAGTATGGAGACGGCGAAAGCAAAAAGAGGCGGCCGCAAAAATCGCGACGACGGACTTACTTCTGGAGGAAAAGGCGAAGTTCGCGGGGGGAACGGTCGGCGCGGAGGTTGTTGGCGAGATGGAGGCTGGCTCCCGTGCGCGCGGCGACGGTGGGGGTTCCGACGGGTGGGTAGGGCTGGAATCCGCAGAGGGCGAGGAGGCGGGAGGTTTCGTCGAAGCTGAGGCGGGCGCCGAGTTGGCGGGCGGCGGCTCGGATGACACGCCGGCGGAGGGCGGGATCGAGGGCGCGGAGGCGGTCGAGCTCGATGGAGATGGAGGCGTTGGGGGCTGGGGTTGGGGCTTTATGGGGTGAAATGGTTCGGGCGGTTTGGGTGGGGTTGAGTCTCTCGGGGTCCTTCGACTCCGCGCGTTGCGCTTCGCTCAGGATGACGGGCTCTTTTGGAATTGGCTTTGAAATTGGCAGGGGGACGGCGCGGCCTCCGCCGCGGACGGGTTTGCCGGGGAGGAGGAGTTGCGGGAGGATGCGGCTCAATTCTGTTTGCCAGCGGGATTCTTCCTCGCGGGCTAGCTCGGCAAGGTTGGCGAGGGTCTGGTCGAGATTGGGATTGTAGGCGCGGAGCTGGTCTCGTAGTTGGGGGAGGAGCTGGTGGCGGATTTTGTTGCGGGTGAAGGCGGTGTCGGCGTTGGTGGAGTCTTCGCGCCAGGGTTGTGGGATGGATTTAAGGAAGGATTCGATTTCTGCGCGGCGAGTCTGGAGGAAGGGACGGAGGATTTTGCCTTTTGGAAGGGTGAGGACGGGGTGGATGCCGCTGAGGCCTTCGGTCCAGGCTCCGCGGAGGAGCTTCATGAGAACGGTCTCGGCCTGGTCGTCGAGGGTGTGGGCGGTGAGGATAGCGTCGGCGTGGCCGGAGCTGAGGAGGGTGGAGAAGAATTCGTAGCGGGCGTTGCGGGCGGCTTCTTCGATGGTTTCGTGTTTGGCGGCTGCGCGTTGCTGCACGTCGGCTTGATGGAGATGGAGGGAGATGTCGAGATTGATGCAGAGGTCTTCGACGAACTGCTGGTCGGCGTTGGATTCTTCGCCGCGGAGGTGGTGATTGATGTGGACGGCGGAGAGGCCTACGCCGAGGGCGTCGCGTTTGGCTTCGTTTGCGGCGTGAAGGGTTAGGAGGAGGGCTACGGAATCGGCTCCGCCGGAGATGGCGATGCAGATGCGGTCTCCGGGTTTGAGGTGGGTGCGGTCGAAGGGGAGCATGAGGTAATGCTACTTTGTCCTGCCGGACGGGCCCGCTGCGCATGTCCTGGCCCCGCTGCGCATGTCCTGCCGGACGGGCCCCGCTGCGCATGTCCTGGCCCCGCTGCGCGTGTCCTGCCGGACGGCCTCCTGCTGTGTCCTGCCGGACGGGCCCGCTACGCGCGGGGCGGCCACTTCGTGGCGGGTATACCTTGTTTTGGCGGGTTTGGATTTATCGGGCCTCGCGTTGCTCGGCTCTCTGTGGGATGGCTGCTTCTGCGTGACTCTCTTGTATACTTCGCAGGTTATGCGAGTCTTTGTGATTCTTCCGGCAGCGGGTATTGGTACGCGGATGGCCGCGGGTGGGACGTCGACTGGGGCGCCGAAGCAGTTTCTTGAGGTGGGCGGCGTGCCGGTGCTGGTGCGGTCGGTGCAGGCGTTTCTTGCAGTGGCGCGGGTGGATGCGGTGTGCGTTGCGGTAAGGGCGCCGGAGCGGGAGCGGGTGATGGCGCAGATGCTCGAATATAACCTGGGCGCGCGGGTGCATATGGTTGAGGGTGGGGACCATCGGCAGCAGTCGGTGGGCAATGCGCTGGCGGCGCTCGATTGCGATGAGGACGATGTGGTGCTGGTGCATGATGCGGTGCGGCCGCTGATCGATCCGGCTACGATCGAACGGACGATCGATGCGGTGGTGAAGCATGGGGCGGCGATTGTGGGGCTGCCGGCGGTGGACACGATCAAACAAGTGGAGCGGACGGCGGATGGAGCGATTGTGACGGCGACGATTCCGCGGGAGAGGATTGTGCAGGCGCAGACTCCGCAGGGGGCGAGGTTTGGATTGTTGCGGCGGGCGTTTCTTGAAGCTGAGGCGGATGAGTTTGCCGGGACGGACGAGGCGAGTTTGCTGGAGCGGGCTGGGATTGAGGTGGCGGTGGTGTCGGGGTCGGCGAGGAACTTTAAGATTACGCAACCGGGGGATATTGAGCTGGCGGAGTTTTATCTGGGTAAGGCGGCGACCGCGGATTCGCGCGGATGAGCACGGATTCAAAGGCAAAGACGGATGAAAGACGGGATGGGCGTGGGCGAGCAAGTTTTCATGGGTTGCATGCCGAGATCACCGAGAGAGTGATTGGGGTATTTTTTGAGGTTTATAACGAATTGGGTGGTGGATTTCTGGAGGGTGTGTATCAGGAGGCTTTGAGAATTGCTTTGGTGCAGGCTGGAATGGAGGTTGAAGCGGAAGTTCCAGTTCCCGTGAATTTTCGTGGTGTCGTAGTGGGTAGCTATCGTGCCGATTTGGTTGTGAATCATTGTGTCTTGCTGGAACTGAAGGCGATCTCCAGTTTCGACAGCGCGCATGATGGGCAGGTATTACATTATCTTCGAGCCACGAAGTTTGAAGTGGGGCTGCTGTTGAACTTTGGCCCCAAGCCGCAGTTCAGGCGGTTCATACTAGAGGAAGAAAAGAAAAAGATCCGTGCCGTGCTGCGTGAATCTGCGGTTGAGGCACTGAGGGATTCTTGATGGGGATGAGGATTGGTTACGGGTTTGATTCGCATGCGTTCAGGGCGGGGGTGCCGCTGGTGATTGGGGGGCTTGCGATTGAACATCCTGAGGGGCTGGCGGGCCACTCGGATGGAGATGTGCTGCTGCATGCGATAACGGATGCGCTGCTGGGGGCGGTGAGTGCGGGGGATATCGGGACGTTTTTTCCGCCTAGCGATCCGCGGTGGAAGGGTGCGGCCTCGAGCGTGTTTTTGAAGACGGCGCTGGAGGAGGTGGCGACGGCTGGGTACAAGATCGTCAATGTCGATACGGTGCTGGTGATGGCGCGGCCGAAGATTGTGCCGATCGCGGGGGAGCTGCGCGAGAGTGTGGCGGGGTTGCTGGGAGTGAAGCCGGGCGAGGTGGGGATCAAGGCGAAGACGCCGGAGGGATTGAACCAGGATGGGGTTGCGGTGGCGCATGCGACGGTGCTGCTGGAGAGCGTGGGGATTCCTGAGTCTGTTGGCGTGATGTCGGCTGCGGCGGATGTGGACGATGATATTGATGCGGTAGTGAAGACGCTGGTGGGCGGTAGAAAACGGGATGTGTCGGCGCTGGGGCGGAAGGTGGCTCCGTTTAATACGGATGACCTGACTTAGGCTGGGGGATGCTGGCGGCTGGCGAATGCTGGCGAGTGGCGAATGCTGGCGACCGCGGATTGACGCGGATTTTTTTTGAGAATGGGTTTGGATCGTGGGCTGCGGCGGGGAGCTATTCCGTGATGAGTGCCTATGATGATGCGCCCTGATGGGGGTGGGGTAGACTTTCTGTGCTCCAATTTACTTTTTATTTGAGGGACTCAATGAAGATCAGGCTTGGGCTGGTGGCGGTGTGTTTATTGGTGGCGAGCGGGTATGCGGGGGCGCAGGCTGCGGCGCCGAATGAAGCGGAGTTCATCAAGACGCACTATGCGAAGTATGAGTACCGGATCGCGATGCGGGATGGGGCGAAGCTGTTTGTGTCGGTGTATGCGCCGCAGACCGGGGCGTTCAAGGATGTGGGGCCTTATCCGTTTTTGATGACGCGGACGCCGTATAGCTGTGCGCCCTATGGCGAGGACAAGATGCCTGCGCGGCTGGGGCCGAGCCAGGAGCTGCTGGAAGCGGGGTACATCTTTGTTTGCGCGGATGCGCGCGGGCGGTATGAGAGCGAAGGCGTGTTTCAGGAGATGAATCCGCATATCGAGGATAAAAAACCGTGTGAAAAAGGGAAGGCGTGCGATGTGGATGAGTCGACCGATACCTATGACACGATCGAATTTCTGCTGAAGCATGTAGAGAACAATAACGGCAAGGTGGGGATTACGGGGATCAGCTATCCGGGGTTTTATACGTCGGCGAGCATCATCGATTCGCATCCGGCGATCAAGGCGGCGAGTCCGCAGGCTCCGATGACGGATCTGTTTTTCAATGACGATGGATATCATGGCGGGGCATTTATGCTGTCGGCGAACTATGGTTTTTATGTGTTTTTCTATCCGCAGAAGAATCCTGTGCTGCCGGAGAAGGAACGGAACCCGTTCGACTTCGGAACGCCGGATAGCTACAAGTACTATCTGCATGCCGGTCCGACGGAAAATCTGGACAGGGCATTCAACGGAACGAATTTTTTGTTTCATGACCAACTGGTGCATACGCCGTATGACGACTACTGGAAGAAGCGCGATCTTTCGCGGCATATGAAGAATATTCATGCGGCGGTGATGACAGTGGGCGGGTGGTTCGACGCGGAGGATCTTTCAGGGCCGTTCAAGACGTTTCATGCGATCGATGAGTTCAATCCTGGCGCGGTGAATACGCTGGTGGTGGGGCCGTGGACGCATGGGGGATGGGCGCGGGGAGACGGGGATCGTCTGGGAGATGTGACCTTCAATTCGAAGACATCGTTATTTTATCGGGCGAAGATCGAGCTTCCGTTTTTTGAGTATTACCTGAAGGGACGCAATGGCGCACCGCTGCCGAAGGCTTATGTGTTTGAGACGGGAAGCAATGTGTGGAAGACCTATGAGGCGTGGCCTCCGAAGTCGGCGGAGAAGAAGACGCTGTATTTTCGTGCGGGCGGAAGGCTGAGCTTCGATGCTCCGACGGAGAAGACAGGGGTGGATGAGTATGTGAGCGATCCGGCGCATCCGGTGCCGTTTGTGAATTACACGACGGACACGGTTCCGCAGCGATATATGGATGACGACCAGAGGTTTGCTGCGCAGCGGCCGGATGTTTTGACGTACGAGACGGAGCCTTTGACCGAGGATGTTACGCTCGCGGGGCCGGTGCGGCCGAGGCTGCGAGTGGCCTCGACTGGAACGGACTCGGATTTTGTGGTGAAGCTGATCGATGTGTATCCAGATGATTTTCCGAATCCGCCGGAGGATGCGGTGGGGAAGCGGATTCTTGGGGCGGCGCCGATCTTGATGGGCGGGTATGAGCAGCTGGTTCGCGGCGAGCCGATGCGCGCGAAGTTCCGCGACAGCTGGGAGAAGCCTACGGCGCTGCCGCCGGGGAAGATGGTTGAGGTGAATGCGGAGATGCCGGATATCAACCATACGTTCCGCGCGGGGCACCGGATCATGGTGCAGGTGCAGAGCTCGTGGTTTCCGCTGGTGGATCGCAATCCGCAGACGTTTGTGGATATACCTTTTGCGAAGCCGGAGCAGTTCGTGAAGGCTACGGAGAGTGTTTATCGGAGTGCGGATGCGGCTAGTGGGGTTGAGGTGCTGGTGGTGGCGCAGCATTGAAAGGTGTAAAGACAACGACAGAAAACAGCAGGTCCTCCGCCTTCGGCGAAGGATGACAACCAAAAAGCAAGGCAAGGGCCAAGGGCCAAGGGTAAAAACAACGGCAAGGGCAACAGCAACGACAAGGGCAAGGGCAAGAGCAAGAGCAGATCCCTGCGGGATGACAACAAAAGCCGAGGACAAGGGCAAGGGCGAGTGCAAGGGCAACAGTAGATCCCCTGCGGGATGACAAACAGGTAGCTACGATGACAGCGCTGTTATCCGATTACCAGATGCGGACGCGGTCTTTGGGGGCGAGGTAGAGTTTGTCTGTGGGTTGGATGTTGAAGGCGGGATACCAGCCGTCTTCGTTGCGGACGGTGAGGGCGCGGTATTGGCCTGGTGGGTGTGGGTCGGTGAGGACCTGCTGGCGGAGAGCGGCATCGCGGGTGACGGAGGCCCAGTTCTGCGCGAAGGCTATGAAGAATTGCTGGTCGGGATTGAAATTGCCGACCTTTGGCGGTGATTGGCCTTTGAGCGAGGCGTGGAAGGCGTCGAAGGCGGCGGCGAGGCCAGCTACGTCGGCGATGCTTTCGCCGAGGGTTTGTTTGCCGTTGACGTGGACGCCGGGGAAGGGGCTGTAGGTGTCGTACTGGGCTGCTAATGCGGCGGTGACGGTTTCGAAGTGGGCGAGGTCTTCGGGAGTCCACCAGTTGCGGACGCGACCCTGAGAATCGAAGGCGGCTCCTTCGGAGTCGAAGGTGTGGCTGATCTCGTGGCCGATGATGGTGCCGATGGCTCCGTAATTATGAGCGGCTGGCGCTTTGGGATCGAAGAAGGGAGCTTGCAGGATGGCGGCGGGAAAGTTGAGGCCGTTGTCGAGGGGAAGGTTGACGGCATTGACGGTCTGGGGTTCCATGCACCACTCGCTGCGGTCGGTGGGCTGGCCGATGCGGCTGAGCGAGTAGTGATATTCGAAGAGAGCGGAGTTCCAGAGATTGGCGAAGAGGTTGTCAGGCGAGATTGGAAGGGCGGCGTAGCTGCGCCAGCGGTCGGGGTAGCCGACGCTGACTTTGAGGGCGCTGAGTTTGGTGATGGCTTCTTTTTTGGTTGCCGGCGCCATCCAGGTGAGGTTTTCCAGGCGTACGCGGAAGGCGGAGAGAAGATTGGCGACCATGGCTTCGACCTGCGCTTTGGCTTCGGGCGGAAAGAAACGTTTGGCGTAGATTTTGCCGACGGGATCGCCGAGGTTGGCGGAGACGAAGGCGTCGGCGCGGAAGTCGCGCGGACGCTGCTGGGTGGTTCCGGAGAGAGTAGTGCCGAAAAAAGCAAAGTGTTCGTCGGCGAGAGCCTTGGAGGCGCCTGAGGCGTAGTTCTCGATGAGGTGGTAGGCGAGGAGGTCTTTCCATGCGTCGATGGGTTGAGAGGCGACGAGAGCGGCTTCGCCGGTGAACGCCGAGGGCTGCCAGACGATGAATGTGTCTTGTTGATCCGAGCCGCCGGCGCTTTTTCCGAGGCCTGCGGCGCGGAAGAACTCTGGCCAGTCGAGGCCGGGAGCTTTGGAGGTGAAGTCGGCGGGATGCCAGGGATTGTTGGCTTTGTGGATGTCTTCGCTGTCGGCGAGGGAGATTTGTTTCTGCGCGATTTCAGTTTCAAGTGCGAGGACGCGGGCTGCGCGGGATTCGGAGTCGGAGAGGCCGGCGAGGCGGAACATTGCGGCAACGTGGGTCCGATATTTTGCGCGGATGGTTTTCATGCTGTCGGACTGGTCGACGTAGTAGTCGCGATTGGGGAGTTCGCCGCCGCCCTGGAGAAGGTAGGGCGCGTAGTGGTCGGGATCGTTGAAGCTGGGGGCGACCCAGAGACCGAAGATATTGGCAGTATGAAAGTTGGTGAAGTTGAGGGCGTCGACGTCGGCGCGGAGAGTGAGGCCGAGGGCGTGGGCGAGGTCGCGCTGGTTGTGGATGGCGGCAATCTCGGCGAGGTGTGACTTCAGGGCAGGGGGGCCTTGGGATTCGATGGCGGCCTCGTCCATGTAGGAGTGGTAGAGGTCGGCGATCTTGCGCTCTTCCGAGCCTGCAGGTGCGCTGGATTTAGCGGCATCGTCGATGATGCTGGCGACTTGTTTGAAGCTGAGGTCGACGAGGGTGTTGAAGACTCCGAGGGCGGCGCGATCGGCTGGGAGTTTCGTGCGGGCGATGTAGGCGCCGTTGGCGAAGAGATAGAAGTTGTCGCCGGGATGGACGGCGGGATCCATGTTCTGGATGGAGATGCCGGTGTCTTTCGTTTGGGGCCAGGCGGGAACTGCCAACGCGAACAGGAGAAACGGAAGGAGATTGCGGGTGATGCGAATCATGTTTTGGATGCTCCGTATATTGCGGGAATCCGGGCCGATGGTTCGGTCGCCAGTCCGGATTATTATCGCTCAGGCGGTGGCGAAGGGGTGTTCGAGGCTGGGGCTTTGCGGGGTGAACATCTTTCCGCCTTCGTCGGTGACGTGCCAGTCGTCTTCGAGACGGATGCCGAATTCGCCGGCGATGTAGATGCCGGGCTCATCGGAGAAGCACATGCCCGGGGCGAGTGGCGTGGTGTTGCCGCGGACGAGGTAAGGCCACTCGTGCATGTCCATGCCGATGCCATGACCGACGCGATGGGTGAAATGTTTGTAGTCGGGGCCGTAGCCGGCGGCGGTGATGACGTTGCGGGCGGCGGTGTCGATGGCCTGGCACTGGACGCCGGGATGGGCTGCGGCGAGCGCGGCGGATTGAGCGTGGTGGACGATATCGAATATTTTGCGGGCTTTGTCGAGTTTGGGCGAGGTGGCGTCGCCGAGGACGAAGGTGCGGGAGATGTCGGATTGATAGCCTTCGACGAGGCAGCCGTCGTCGATGAGGATGATTTCACCCTCGCGTATGACCTGTGGTTGTAACGATCCGTGGGGGAGCGCGGAGTATTCGCCGACCTGTCAACTGGCTTCGCCGGTGACACCGCATCGGGCGTAGGCAGCGTCGATGAGTTGGGTTAACTGGCGGTTGGTCATGCCGGGTTGCGCGGATTCGTAGGCGGCCTTGTAGACGGAGAGAGTGATGTTGTTGGCGAGCTGCATGAGGGCGAGCTCGGCGGGAGATTTTGTGCCGCGACAGCCATAGGTGATGGGGGTTGCGCTGGTGGTGGTGAGGGCGGGGCTGGCGTGGGCGATGCCGTCGGCGAAGACGAACTGGGTGCGCTCTTCGATTCCGACTTTGCCGCTGGCGCTACCGATTTTGCCTGTGGCGATTCCGGAGTCTTTGAGAGCTTTGGCGAGGAGCTTGTAGGGATCCTCGTCTTCGTTCCAGGTGTAGACGCGGGTGGTCGAGGCGGAGGGGAGGGTTGCGGGTTTGGCGTCCATGCGCTCGCGGACGCGGCCTTCTTCGAAGACGGGGCAGACGATGAAGGGGGCACCTTTTCTGGGGAGGGACCAGCAGAAAAAACGCTCGGACTGGCCCCAGTGGAGGCCGGTGAAGTAGGTGAGCGAGGTTCCGGTGGCGATGACGATGGCGTCAATTTTGTTCTGGAGCATGAGGGCGCGGGCGCGGTCGAGACGCTGCTCGCGTTCGGCGAGAGTGATGGGGACGGCTTCGGCGCGGCGGCTGGTGAGGGCGGCTATGGCGGGCGGGAGATTTTCAGTTGGACGAGACTGCGCGGCGAGTGTGAGGGCGGGGATTGCTGCGGCGGCGGCGGAGGAGGTGAGAAGGAAACGGCGGCGATCGATTTTTGTGTTGTTCGCGCTGTGGTTCGTTGTCTGGTTCATTGTGTGGTTCGTTGTCTGGTTCTTGATCTGGTTCATGGGTGTGGTGATTGTAGCGGGTCGTTGGTTGGCGAATTGGTTGGCGAATCGAATTGGGACTAAATGAAATCGAAGGAGTGGGTGCGACGGTGTTTAATGATCTGTGTTTGTGGAGGAGAGAGTGCGGGAGTTTTCCGGTGTGGTGACGGATATTCGCGAAGAGTCGCGCGTGGCGGGAAGGCAGCGCTGGCAGATGGCGCTGGACAGGACGGAGTTTGTCGCCGGAGATGCCGGGATGCTGGAGGCGGTGGCGCGGAGTGGAGCGAGGCTGGTTGTGCCTGTGCTTGCGGTGATCGAGGATGCGGGAGAATTGTGGCATGTGGTGGAGAAGCCGCTGGCGGCGGGGACAGCGGTGACGGGACGAGTGGATGCCCAGGGGTGATGTTTTAAATCGTCGCGTCTCTCTGATGCGGGCTGGTCCGGAAGGGATGGGCCGGGTTGGCTCAGGGCTGCGTTTGGGGAAGACGTTTATTTCGGAGAGTGGCTAAGAGAACTGCGATGGAGAAGAGAGTGATGATGTTGCCGAGGATCTGGTCGCGGGTGCGGGCGTAGGTTACATCGATGGTGGCGGGGCCGGCGGGGATGGGGAGGGCGATGAGGCCGTCGTCGCGCGGGATTCGGGTTGTGGTGGGGGTTCCGTTGAGGGCGATGCGCCAGGCGGGATAGTCGCGGAGGTTGAGGATGAGGGTTTCGGGGGCTGTTGTGTTCAGAGTGAGGTGAATAGGGGCTTCGCCGGGCTGGGTGTTGGCGGGGGCTTTGGCGTTGGCTTCGAGTGAGAGCCAGTATGGGGGATTGGTGTGGGCGAGGG
>DATAVY010000131.1:0-3115 GCA_036267495.1 Edaphobacter sp. | reverse complement strand
GCAAACAAAGCCGTGAAGTGTTCGTTGCGCGCGAGCAACTTCTTTGCCGAAGGATATCCAAGCTCCGGAGTCGGGAGGTCCGTTTCGATCTGCACAGTCAGTTCGGGGCGCACTCGCAATCCGAGTTCCTTTGCCACCTCGCAGATGGCCGTCCAACGCGCTCTTGAATCCGAGCTGTCCTTCTGGCCCTTGAGAAATGCAATCTCGCGATGGCCATGTTTCAGCAGATGGGAGAGCGCCAGCCGGGCCGCGACTTTGTGATCGATCGTGATGTTGGTCACGCCCGGCACATGCCGGTGCCCGGCGACTGCGACCGTGGGAAGCGCAGGTGTCTCCTTGATGGATGTATCGACGGTGATGAATCCCTCGACGCCGCGCGCTATCAGCATCTGCGAGTACGTCTGCAGCACCTTTTGATCGTGGCGATGAATCACCGTGAGAAAGAAGTATTCCGAATCGCGCAGATACTCTTCAATGCCGCTGATGATCGCGGCTCCATAGGGGTCGCCGATCTGCTGGGCGATGACGCCGATGGTATAGGTGCGCTGCAGGCGAAGGGAACGCGCGAAATAGTTCGGTTTGTAGTTGAGCTCCCGCGCCGCATCCAGAATGCGCCGTTTCGTGTGTTCGGGAATAGCCCGTGCTGCCGCCGAATCGTTCAGTGCCGCTGAGATGGTGCCTGCCGTCAGGTGAAGGTGTTCGGCAAGGGTCTTCAGTGTGACTCTGGTTTCTTTTGTCTCTGGCGTTCGCTTTGGCATCACGTTGGTGGTTCCTGGAGATTATCCTCGGCGCGGTTCCGGATGGTATGACTTTACCTGAAACGCAGCGTATCGTTACCACCAGTTATTTTCCGCTCGTCTGCAGACAATCAGGCATTGAAGGCCTCTATTCGCGACCCGAAGATCGCTTTTCTCGGACGCTGCTACACTAGTCGGTTCTTTTATGCGGACTGAAGCCTCTACCCTCCCTCATTACGGCGCATTGCGTGTTGCCGATGACATCACCGACCTCGTCGGACAGACGCCGATGCTTCGGCTGACCCGGCTGTGTACGGCCGGGGTGGCGGACATCTTTGCCAAGCTCGAATTCCTGAACCCCGGGGGCAGCATCAAGGACCGTGCTGCGCTGGGTATGATCCTGCGCGCGGAGCAGGAGGGCCGGCTCGCGCCTGGATCGCAGATCTTCGAGGCCACCGCAGGCAACACCGGCGTAGGGCTGGCGCTGATCGGTGTGAACCGCGGCTACAAGGTGACGTTGTTTGTACCTGAGGGTTTCGCCGAAGAAAAGTGCATCCTGATGCGTGGATTTGGCGCTACCGTGGTGCGCACGCCAGAGAAGGACGGCATGCGGGGCGCCATCGAAATAGCGAAGGCCGAGCTGGCCAGAACGCCCGGTGCCTGGGGCGCCCTCCAGTTCGAGAACCAGGCGAACCCGGACTTTCACGAAGAGACGACAGCGGCCGAGATATGGGAGCAGATGGAGGGTCGCGTGGATGCGCTGGTGGCGGGCATCGGTACGGGAGGGACGTTCTCCGGCGTCGCGCGCGGGCTAAAGAAGCGGAACCCACGCCTTGCCGCGATTGCGGTCGAGACCGAAGGCTCCATCCTGCAGGGTGGAGCGCCGGGACCGCATCGTGTAGAGGGCATCGGCGTTCACTTCATTCCCAAGACGTTCCATCCAGAGCTGGCGGATGACGTCATTATGGTGACGGACGACGACGCGTTCGCCATGGTGAAGCGTATGGCTGCCGAGGAGGGATTGCTGGGCGGCTCCAGCGCCGGCGCGAATGTGTATGCGGCGCTCCAGGTGGCGCAGAAGCTTGGCCCGGATAAGCGCATCGCGACCATCATCCCGGATTCAGCGGAGCGGTATCTCTCCAAGAGCATCTTCGAGGGCGGCCAGTAGAGAAACTCACGTTACCCCACCCCTCCCCCCTCCCGCTGCGGGAGAGCAGTCCGCAAGTCTCTATCTTGGAATGGTTTAGCGGCTCTCCCGCGACCTAAATTCCTCCCTTTAAAGGGCTTATCGCTAAATTCGTCAAAACAACTAACTTAGCTGGCCCATCTACGCAGTCACTTGGGCTTCGAGACCGGTTTAGCAACCAAGGCCACAAATGAAAAGGCCCGCGATGATCGCGGGCTTTTTCTCTCTCTATTCAGTGTAGCGAATCGGGTGGGGTAAAACGGCACATTCCTGAAGAATTGTTGCTACCGCTGTTTCAAATCAGGATGATTGACACGCCTATTTTATAGGCGCGCAGAAGCACAGATTGTTACCGTCCGGATCGGTCACCGCAAATTCACGCAGCCCCCAGGTCTGATTGACTGGCGCAGTATGAATTGGAGACTCGGGTCGTTGTGTCGCATCCAGACCGCGCCGACAAAACGTGACGTAGCGCTCATCCACATCGCTGACAAATACGCGATTGACTGAACCGAAGACCCCGTCGCCTGCATGGCGTGAAAGCTGTAGCTCGGCGCCCTCTCGAATCAAGTCCACCACTCCGTTTGCCATCTCGCGATCTTCATCTCCGGGCCACTCTCGTCGGGGCCACTTTCGCTCAAAGTCGAGAACTTCCGTGTAGAAGCGTACTGATCTTTCCAGATCACCAGACTTGATCACAGGAACAATCTTCATGATCTTCTCCCCGCCGCAGGGCAACAGGGTACTTCCTCGCCCCACAGATCACCACATGAAAGGCCTGGGTACGGGCATAGCGAAAAAGCGATCTGCCGAGCATGATTCCGGGTGAGTTTGGCACTGGGCACTTTTTCACAGAATGCGGTGTCCGACACATAGTTTTGCTCGAGGCTACACTATCCAGTCAGTCCAAATCAGGAGAATCCATGAGTAATCCGCAGCATGGCTTTGCCACGCGCGCCATCCACGCCGGTCAGGAGCCGGAGACGGTCACCGGCGCGGTGAATGTACCGATCTATCTCACATCGACTTACGCACAGCAGGAGATCGGTAAGAATAAGGGTTACGAGTACTCGCGGGTTTCCAATCCGACGCGCACGGCGCTCGAACAGAACCTTGCATCGCTGGAGGGCGGCAGCTCCGCCCATGTCTTTGCCAGCGGCATGGCGGCCATATCGGCGCTGGTCGCGATGTT
>DATAVY010000130.1:0-4105 GCA_036267495.1 Edaphobacter sp. | reverse complement strand
TGCGAAGTGGTGCCATTGTCTCTGCCATAGTGCTGTTTCCTGACTTTCCTCGATATGCTCTCGCTCTAAACGATAGCATCCGGACGCCAGGCGAAACCACCCATCGGACGTGCCCTCTCACGCAATCAATGCATCCCGTTCGGCAGCGACTTCGTCAATCTCCCCGCGTCAAGCACCAGGTTCGCCACCGCCTCATCGAAGTTGTGGTCATGCGTCTTCTGCCGGTCCGCCGGCGCAATCGACTCAGTCAGTGCCCAAAGCACATAATGTGTTGGCCGGTCGTAGATCACCAGCCGCAGCATCGGCAACGGGTCCGATGCTCCCTTCGACTTGTCCGCATTCGAAGGTCCGTTGGGAGCCATCAACTGCAGCTCGAACACCAGATCGGCCTCGTCCGGCGACGCTACCAGTTGATACCGCCCCCAGCTCACTACACCCGCATAAAAGTCGTTATACGCCCTGTCTGGATCGCCGGTGAACGGATGCGGAAACAATCCGCTATCTGCTCCGGCATTTGAGATAAACACTGTCTTCGCATTCATCAGTTGAGCGGGAATCGGAGCAACCGCAAGGGACGGCGTTTGCTGAGCAGTAGCAACAACACACGATAAAGCAACTAAACCGAGACATACAGGCAGACGAAACAAGACGATCTTCATACAGTCCCCCGGAAAAACAGCCAGCGGAGCAACTTCGCTCCTTACATGGTGCAGACGCAAAAGCGGAAAGAATGTTTCGCCGGCAAATATGACCGCCGCTAAACCGTCACCGTCTCGCGGTACTCCCCGAACACCGTCCGCAGCACATTCGCAATCTCACCCACTGTCGCGAAACTCTCCACTGCATGCAATATCTGCGGCATCAGATTCTCTCCGTCTCGCGCCGCATCTTCCACCCCGCGCAACGCAGCCGCATGAACCCCCGCATCCCGCCGCAACCGCAACGCCCGCACCCGTTCCACCTGCCGCCCTTCCAGGGCTTCATCGATCCGCTGGATCGGCACCGCAACCTCCTGCTCGCTGGCAAACTCATTCACCCCAACGACGATCGCCGCTTTCGCATCCACGGCAGTCTGAAATCCATACGCAGCATTCTGAATCTCCCGCTGCACATACCCGCGCTCGATCGCCCGCAGCATGCCGTACCTTCCGGTCTTGTCGAACCCGGCAATCGTCGTCATATACTCATCCGCGCGCCGTTCAATTTCATTCGTCAGTGACTCCACATAAAACGATCCCGCCAGCGGATCCACCGTCTGCGCAACGCCGCTCTCATGCGCGAGAATCTGCTGCGTCCGCAAAGCAATCCGCGCCGCATTTTCCGTCGGCAACGCCAGCGCCTCATCGAACCCATTCGTATGCAGACTCTGCGTCCCGCCCAGCACCGCCGCCAGGCCCTGCAGCGTTGTCCGCACAATATTGTTCTCCGGCTGCTGCGCCGTCAGCGTCGACCCTGCCGTCTGCGTATGAAACCGCAGCATCCAGCTGCGTTCCTTCTTCGCGCCAAAATGCTCCCGCATAATCCGCGCCCACATCCTTCGAGCGGCGCGAAACTTCGCTACTTCCTCCAGCAGGTTGTTATGCGAGTTGAAGAAGAAACTAAGCCGCGGCGCAAACCCATCCACATCCAGCCCCGCGTCGATCGCGGCCTGCACATAGGTCATGCCATCAGCCAGCGTAAACGCCACCTCCTGCACGGCCGTACATCCCGCTTCGCGCATGTGATAGCCCGAGATCGAAATCATATTCCACTCCGGCACCTCCTCCGCCGCCCAGGCAAAGATGTCCGTCACCAGCCGCATCGCCTGCGTCACCGGATAGATATACGTCCCGCGCGCAATGTACTCCTTCAAAATATCGTTCTGGATCGTCCCGCTCAGCTTCTTCACATCCGCGCCCTGCCGCTTTGCCACCGCGACATACAACGCGAGCAAAATCGAAGCCGTAGCATTGATCGTCATTGAGGTAGAAATCGTATCCAGCCGAATCCCGTCGAACAGCCGCTGCATGTCCTCGATCGAATCGATCGCCACCCCAACCTTCCCCACCTCACCGAGCGCCAGCGGCGAATCCGAGTCATACCCAATCTGCGTCGGCAGATCGAACGCGACGCTCAACCCGCCCTTGCCGCCCGCCCCGCCAGCCCCGTGCGCCAGCAAAAATTTATATCGCTTATTTGACTCCTCCGCGTCGGCCATCCCCGCGTATTGACGCATCGTCCACAGCCGCCCGCGATACATCGTTGGCTGAATCCCGCGCGTAAACGGATACTGCCCCGGCTCCCCCACCATCGCCGCGGCATCGAAGCCGTTAAGATCCTCGGCTCGGTAAACAACCTCCACTGGAATCCCGGAACTGGTTTTTGTTATTCGAGAACCGGTTTTTTCTGACAACGAATCGGTTTTTTTGGTCTCTGACATTCCGCTCAAGTGTACCCGCTAACCTCGACGACTAGCGCCCCCGGCTCCTGCGGTTCGCCTTCACGAAGCTGCTGACGCAGAAGTATCCAAACAGCGCCGCCATCAGCAGCGACACCGTAAACCGGCCATGCGCGCTATGATTTGACGCCGTCTCCTGCAGCGCCGCTCGCATCTTCCACGCGCCACCAGCAGCAAACACAGCAAAGATTCCGAAGAAAACGCCGGTCAGCTCCAGCCATAGCGCACCCGACAGCTTCACGAATGGTCCCCAAACCGCATCTCCGAATCGCTTGCCGCCCTCCTTCCATCCCTTTCCCGTCCGTCGCAGCTGCGTCGTGGTCTTCGTCGCCTGTTGACGAACCAGCGAAGACTCCGCTTCACTCGCAGCCCCCGAAGCTGTAGCTGCAGCTTGAGCTGGCCCTGTGCGTTCTTTCGCCTTCCCAGCCGCGGACGGATTGGGCGCCTTCGCCGCATCCACCGCCGTCACCAGCGTCTTGGCTGCTGCACGAGCCCCAACCCCAAGCGCACGTCCAAATCGAATCGAATCCATAGTTCAAAGTGTAGCCGTTCTAACCTCGGCCAGAAAGCCTTGCAAATTAAACCGACAAACGCCGCAGCCCCTTGCCGCATCCAATCGACCAGGCCTATTGCATAACGGCAATGGAACGAAAAATGAGGGCACGCAATGAAAAATGTTCTTTGGATGATTGGCGGCTTTTGCGCAGCCGCAGCCGGCTTACTGGTCTGGAAGCGCGATCGCTCTAAACCTGTCGAACTGCTCGCCCATCGTCTCGAAGAGGCCTGGGCAGACCACCACACCGTCGTATAAATCGAGTAAGTCCTATGTTTTATAAATTTTATATGTCACAGAAATGTCATTGCAGCGGTCGCCGGGGTGGGCGTATTGTTTAAAGAGTTAACCAGGTACGACTGAGTACCCGCAATGCCGTTCCCGCCGGTCACCTTCGCCGGGAATACCCGATGCGCGGTGAGAATTCGAACCATAGGGCAGCCCGGAGGTGGCATTGAATCAGAAGGTTAAAAATCTTATCCAGAAACTTGGCGAAGCAATTCATGAGTCGGTCTCAGAGTCCGAAGACATTGCGGGAGTCGTCAAAAACATCCGCGAACAGGGCTTCGACGTTCTCCTCATGCTTGAGGCTACAATTGGCCTCAACGAGGTCGAGGCAGAACCAGAAGAGATCGCCGAGTCCGCCACTGAAGACGCAGACGGACCCTTCACCCGGAACGATCTCACTTTCCTGAAATCTCTGCGCATCAGCCTGACCGAGGAGACCGCTCTGGAAACACCGCAGCAGCGTCAGTTGCCCTCAGGCACGCCGGACACTCCAGAAGCCTAGATTCCAATCGCAGCCCCAAATCGCAGCTCAGCTAAGACCCGCCCATCATCCGCGGGTCTTTTCCTTTGCTCTTTTCTCTTCAAGAGTACGAAGGTCGATCCCGCATGGTAGACTCGCGTTTCTCTGCTGCACCTGGGTAACTTTGTGCATCTGACTCAAATGGTTGGTCTATCAGTCCCACGGAGTGCCGGAATTCTATGGATATGAGAGATACCCTTGGCGTCTTGCTTGCCGGTGGCGCCGGCGAGCGGCTCTTTCCCCTCACCCGCGACCGCGCCAAACCCGCCGTCCCCTTCGCCGGCCAGTACCGCATCATCGACATCAC
>DATAVY010000129.1:0-5701 GCA_036267495.1 Edaphobacter sp. | reverse complement strand
TGAAGACGACGACCGACGCAAACATCTTCGAGTACTACGCGTCGTCTGATCTGGCGGTGGTTTCGTTGAGCGGAGTGGTGAAGCCTTTGCCGGCGAAGGGTTTGATTGAGCGCGCGGCGCCGTCGCCCGATGGCCAGCATGCCCTGGTCGCGATTGTGCATCGGCCGTTCAGCTATACGTTTCCGTATGAGCGCTTTCCGTTGAAGACCGAGGTGGTGCCGGTGAAGGGCGCTGGCGCGGCGAAGCTGCCGGCTGTGAAATTGCTGTCGGACCGCGGCGCAATGGATAATCTGCCGATCTCGCGGGATGCAGTGGAGCCGGGGCCGAGGGAATACGAGTGGCGCGCGGATGTTCCGGCGACGGTGGTGTGGGTTGAGGCTGCGGATGGCGGCGACCCGGCGAAGCATGCCGCGATCGTCGATAAGGTGATGGCGCTGCCAGCACCGTTCAGCGAGCCGGCGAAGACGATCCTGGAGCTTCCGATGCGTCTGGCGCGGGGTTTTGGGCGGGGTGGGCCGCGTGGCATCGAGTGGGGCAACGAGCACCTGGCGATTGTATCGGTGGCGCGATTCTCGGATCGCAAGTCGATGATGCTGGCGTTCGATCCGTCGACGGGGGAGACCAAGACGATCTACTCGGGCTCTTCGCAGGACCGGTATCACAATCCCGGGCGGCCGATGACGGCGATGAATGCGAAGGGGCAGATGGTGTTGAAGCTGACCGCTGACGGGACGGGGGTGTATTTCATCTCGCCGGGCGCGTCGCCGAAGGGAGACCAGCCGTTTGTGGGAGTAATGCCGGTGGGCGGCGGAGAGGAGAAGATCCTCTATCGCTCGAGCGATCCTTACTATGATGAGCCGACGGCGCTGCTGTCGGATTCGACGGTGATGATTCGCCGAGAGAGCCAGACGATGTCGCCGAACTACTTCTCGGCTCCGCTGGCTGGTGGAGAGCCGGTGCAGTTGACGCACTTCCCCGGGCGCTACGACAACATTAAGATGCCGACGCGGCAGTTCCTCAAGTACAAACGCGCGGATGGGGTCGACCTGACCGCGACGCTGTGGCTGCCGGCGGGGTATGACAAAAGCCAGGGTCCGCTGCCGACGCTGATGGAGGCTTATCCGGCGGAGTTCAAGACGCGGGCTTCGGCCAGCCAGGTGAGCGGATCGCCGAATCGCTATCCGGTGTTTGGCGGGGGGTCGCATCTTTATATGGTCCAGGCGGGGTATGCGATTCTGGACAACGCGACCATCCCGATCATCGGCGAAGGCAAACAGGAGCCGAACGATACGTACGTCGAGCAGCTGGTCGCCGCGGCGAAGGCTGCGATCGATAAGGGCGCGTCGCTGGGCGTGGTCGATCCGAAGCGGGTTGCGGTGATGGGGCATAGCTATGGCGCGTTCATGACGGCGAATCTGCTGGCGCATTCGGATCTCTTCCGCGCGGGCATTGCGGAGAGCGGTGCGTATAACCGCTCGCTGACTCCTTATGGATTCCAGAATGAGGAGCGGACTTACTGGCAGGATCCGAAGCTGTACTTCGATATGTCGCCGTTCAGCTATGCGGACAAGATCAAGACGCCAATCCTGCTGATTCACGGCGAGGCGGACGACAATACGGGTACGTATCCGGTGCAGAGCGAGCGCTTCTATGCGGCGCTCAAGGGCCAGGGAGCGACGGTCCGGCTGGTGTTTCTGCCGCTGGAACCGCATGCTTATGGAGCGCTCGAGACCAAACAGCATGTGCTGTGGGAGATCGATCGCTGGATGGATACGTATGTGAAGCCGATGCAGCCGGTGGTTGCGGCGGCAGGTTCGACTGGAGGGAATTGAGTCGACGGCTTCTTTCTCGCCGTCCTGTTCGCATTCGTGTTCTGTGGCAGGAGTCAGTATGGAGGTGGCGACGACTGGAGTGTGGGAGGCCAAGCCGTATGCGGTTTTCCATTTTCAGGCGGGCGTTACCCTGCCGTTTCGCCGGTACTCCCCAGCCATAATCGCATCGCGGTTAAATGGTGTTCCATGTGCGCGATATAGTCAGCGATTAAGAATCCCAGTGTCAACGGCTCGCCCTCAATCACGCCCGGGGCCGCCAGCCGAGCCTTCTCTGCATGCCCAATCGTCCACGCCACATGCTCATTCAGTGCGAACCACAGCGCCAGCACCTGCGCCCAGTCGCGCTCCGCATAGTGCTGCAGGTTCACCCACGCCATTTGCTCATAGCCCGGCAGGCTCGGACTCTCCTCAATCTGCATCCGCATAATCCGTCCCAGATTGTTCACCGCCGAATCCGTCAGGTGCCCAATCACCTGCTTGGCGCTCCATTTCCCGTCGCGCTCCGGCACGCTGGCCTCCGCTTCAGAGATCGTCAGCAGCCACGGCATTGCCTCCCGCAGCACCACCGCCAGCCGCTCACTCAACTCCACCGGACCCAGCAGCGCAACATTCGCGTCCTTCAAGTAAATCACCATCCAAACGCTCCTCGAAACAAGTCGAACTCGACTCCGGATGCCGTCAAGTACACGGATACCACGTCGAAGCGCACCGGAACCTCCGTCCTCAGTTTCTCCGGAAATCCTCTCAGGTATGCCCGCGCCATTCGCCGCAGCATCTCCCGCTTGTCCCGGTCCACCGCCGCCTCCGCTGCCACTAAATCCCGACCGCTCCGCGTCTTTACCTCAATGAAACAGAGCCACTCCCCATCCCATCCAATCAGGTCGATGTCTCCCCAGAGTTTCGCACTCTTCCATCGTCTGGCAACAACGGTATAGCCCTGTTTTCGCAGATGAAACAAGGCCTCCCGTTCGCCCCGCTTTCCCGTCGCCAGATGCTCCGTAACCCCGCGGCCACGAACCCGCCGTTCCGCCAGAATATCCATCCGCCGGATCGCCCACGCCTGAAGATTAATCCACCCTGTACCCACCATCTCTCGTTTGTCCTATATGATTCCAATCACCGTCCCAAGTAGCATACGTCGACTGCCGAGCAATTGTCGTCAGGCAAACTGTCAGCTTCCAACACTTCGCGTTTCCGGCCCTGTACATCAGAGAGTGACCTCTTATGCCAACCCCCACAAGAAAAATTTCTCTTCCCCTTATCCTCAGCCTGCTTCTCGCCGGATCTTTAGCTGCCCAGACCAAGCCTGCCTCTCCGCCCAAAGCCGCGCAGAAGACACCTTCCCAGGCAAACAATGCCGGGACCGAAGCCGACGACGAAGACACGCCCAACGATGAGTTGGAAGAAGCTGCCGTCAAACTCGACGTCTCGCACTCCTCGCCGCTGATCCAGAAGCTTTACCAGGCCACCCGCGACACGAAGGAGCAAGACATCCTCGCCCGCCTGACCGAAGCGAAAAAACTGCTCGCCGACGGCGCCGATGTCAAAGCCACCGATCAATATGGCCGGACCGCCCTCCACTGGACTGTCTTCGGCTCCAGCTACAACACCAAGCCTTCGATCATCGTCTCCTATGAAGAGATGGCAGACCAGCTCCTTCAGAAAGGCGTCGACATCAATCACGAGGACATCTACAACGACACCGCCCTCGATTATCTTCTTTACTCGCCCAACTTCGAAATCCAAACCCTCCTCATCGAGCACGGCGCGACCAGCGGATTTCTTATCGCTTCTTTTAATTACGTCCGCGACGAGCTCGTCGACGTTCCAGCCACCGTGAACGACCGCATGAAAAAAGTAATGCAGGCCGACCTTGCCCCCGGCCAGACCCTCAGCATCCGCCTCAACGGTCCTGTCTACAGCGAACACTCCCGCACCGGCGACCCGGTCGAAGGCACCGTCACTTATCCCCTCTGCAAAGATGGCGAGAACATCACCTGCCCCGATGGCCAGCTGGTAATTCCTCCAGGCACCAGAGTGCAGGCGACCATTCTCTTTGCGCAGAAAGCCTCCAGCAAATATTCACGTCCCCGCCTCGTTCTCGACTTCTCCAACATCCTCCACGCCGATGGCACTCGCACCCCGCTCTATGCGCGCGTCATCGACGTCGACAACGCCCGCGAGACCATCCGCAACAACGAGATTCTTGGCATCGTTCAGCCTCACGCCTCCACGAAAACCGGCTACATTCTCTCCGGACTCGGCATGGTCAATCCGATCGCCGGGTACACCATCAAAGGCATCTCCGCCGTCTACGGCCTCTCGCTTCGCCGCGAAATTCTCTTCCCCGCGGGCACCGATCTCCAGATTCAGGTGGTTCGCCCCTCCATGCTCAAAACCAGAGACGCATGGTCCGGCTGGCCCGTGCTTCCGGTCGACGACAAACTGCAAGCCATCGTCAAAGCAGCGCCCATCCGCGTCTACACCAAAGACAACAAACCC
Organism: Edaphobacter sp.; assembly: GCA_036267495.1. GTDB lineage: Bacteria > Acidobacteriota > Terriglobia > Terriglobales > Acidobacteriaceae > Edaphobacter. Next base: position 1,367 of record DATAVY010000129.1, on the reverse strand, counting down.
TCCGACGTGACCAATCTGATGTTCATCGGCTCCAAGCAGCAACTCGAAGCCGCGTTCCAGGAAGCCGGCTGGTTCGAGACTGATTCGCTCAGCATGGGTTCAGCCCTGAAGACCGTCGGCGCAACCATCCGCAGCTCCGGTTACACGCAAGCCCCCGTATCCCTGCTCACCGTGAACGGCAAACCGCCCGATCTCGTTTTTCAGAAAGCGCTCGACACCTTCGCCAAACGCCATCACGTCCGCATCTGGAAAGAGCCTAGCATCTGGAACGGCCGTGAAGTCTGGATCGGCGCTTCGACGCACGATATCGACATCTCCACCGCCCGCGCCCACACCAAGTGGGGTCACCGTATCGATCCCCACGTCGATCGCGAACGCGAGTGGATCGAAACCGACCTGCTCTTCGCCGGCACCGCCACGTCCTACGCCCTGGTCGACCGTCCCCACGTCCCCAAAACAACCGCCAACGGTACAGGCGACGTCATCACCACGGACGGCCAGCTCTCGATCGTCGAACTCGGCACCACCAAACCCAACATCCTGAACCCAGCCACGCCTGTTCTGCAGACCCGTCCGGCAACAGGAAGTCAGTAACGACACGAAGGCCACGAAGCTCTCCAATCCGTTGGAATGGATTGAAGGGAAGATGTGACTTCGGTGAGAATGGATGGGAGAGTGACGGACGGGGAGAGGCAATGGATGCAGTGCGGATCAAGGTAAGAAGGCTGGATTCGGCTGCGCAGATACCGCGTTATGCGCATGTTGGGGCGTTTGGGGATCTGGCCGCGGACCTGCATGCGCTGGTCGGCACGATGCTGGATGCGGGCGAGACGCTGGCGGTGGCTACGGGTGTGGCGATGGAGTTTCCGTCGACCCATGGAGCGCTGGTGGAGGATCGCTCGGGGCTGGCGGTGCGTGGAGTGACGACGCTGGCGGGGGTGATCGACCCGGGATATCGCGGGGAGATTCGGGTGGTGATGACGAATCTGAGCGGAGCGGCGGTGGAGATCAAGGCGGGGGACAGGATTGCGCAGTTGCGGGTGGTGCGGCGGATCGAGGCGGAGTTTGAGGAGGTGAGTGAACTGGAGGAGGCTGCGCGGGGAGCGAAGGGGTTTGGGAGTACGGGGCGTTGAGCGCGTATGCTCTGGCTACCAGTCTTGTTGGGTGAGGAGGCGCGATGGATATGGGAGCTTGGCCTCCGCTGCCGTGGAGTGAGTGGGCGGACACGGCCGACACGTTGCACATGTGGACGCAGATTGTGGGGAAGACGCGGCTGGCGCTGACTCCGCTGCAGAACCACTGGTGGAATGTTCCGTTGTACGTGACGGCGCGAGGGCTGGGGACTTCGGCGATGGCGTGCGGCGACG
>DATAVY010000128.1:0-11483 GCA_036267495.1 Edaphobacter sp. | reverse complement strand
CCGGAGCAGCCTGCAACGGCGGCGGGCGGGGCGACGATCTTCACGCAGGATGGGAAGGCGACGTCGGGTATTGCCGCGCGCGGGTTTGGCTGGGACATCAATACGGCGTTTTCGCGGCCCCGGGGCCATGTGTTTCCGATTGGGAGTTTTGGACACACGGGATTTACGGGCACGTCGTTGTGGATGGACCCGGGCAGCGATACGTTTGTGGTGATTCTCGCCAATTCAGTGCATCCGCGGGGAGCGTCGCCTATTTCGCCATTGCGGGAGGCGGTGGCGACGGCCGCGGCGCAGGCACTGGATCTTTATGCAGGCAATGCTGCCGCCCATGCTGACACGCTCACCGGAATTGATGTGCTTGAGGCGACGCAATTCAGCGTGCTGCACGACGCGGCGGGGCGGCATGGCGGGCATCTTCGCCTGGGTGTGATGACGAACCAGACGGGAGTCGATCGCGAAGGGCGGCGCACCATCGACGTCCTGCTGCACAGCATTCCTGAAGTCGAGGTGGAGACACTTTTTTCGCCGGAGCACGGACTCTTCGGAGTGAAGGACACGAGGAAGATTGGAGATGAGGTGGATGCCACCACTCATCTGCCGGTAGTGAGTCTTTACGGAGCGAAGGACGAACAGCGGCGGCCGAGCATGGAGTCGCTGAAAAATCTCGATGCGGTGGTGATCGACCTGCAGGATGCGGGCGTGCGGTTTTATACCTACCAGACGGTAGTGGGATATTTTCTAGAGGCTGCGGCGAAGGCGCACATCGAGATCATCGTGCTGGACCGGCCGAATCCGATCGGTGGCGCCGCGGTGCAGGGTCCGGTGTCGGACAACGGCCTGGAATCGTACACGGACTATATGCCGCTGCCGGTTCGCGAGGGTATGACGCTGGGAGAGCTTGCGCTTTATTTCAACAGCGAACGGCTGGTGCCGAATGCGACGTCTCCGAATGTACGCAATCCCATTCGAGCGCAGCTTACGGTGGTTGCGATGCGGAACTGGACACGTGAGCAATACTTCGACGATACGGGGTTGAAGTGGATCAATCCGAGCCCGAATCTCCGCAGCGCTGCGGCGAACATTGTGTATCCGGGTGTGGAGCTGCTGCAATCGACGAATGTTTCGGTCGGGCGTGGAACGGAGATGCCGTTCCTGCATATCGGCGCTCCGTATATCGATTCGGCGCAACTGGCGGCCTATCTGACGGCGCGGAAGATTCCTGGAATTCAATTTGCGCCAGCGAGTTTTTCCGTGGTGGAGGACGCGAACCACTTTCCATTTCATGGGAAGACACTGCCGGGGATCTCCTTTACGGTGACGGACAGAGGCGTGCTCGATTCGCCTGAGCTGGGGATTGAGCTGATCAGCGCATTGCATCATCTTTATCCCGACTTTGCGATGGCGAAGGCGGAGCATTTGATCGCCAATGTAGATACGATGAGGGCGCTCGAGAATCAGGAAGACCCGCGGAAGATCGCGGAGGGATGGAAGACCGATCTCGCGGCATTTGAACAGCGGCGACAGGGCTATCTGCTCTATCAATAGCTGGCGTTGATCCATAGCCGGCGCATGCGAAAGTATGTACCAATCGCGCACCTTGAGAACATAAATATTCATCCTCTCTTCGCCTTTTCATACGTCACAATAGAGAGGTAGTTTCTCGAGGTGTTCCCGATGCCGCGGATTAATTTTCAGCAACAACTCGCTGCTCTCAAAGACAAGCTGCTGGCTATGGCGGCGCTTTCGCAGCAGGCGCTTTCTCTATCGCTCGAGGCGTACCTGACTGGAGACATGAGTCTATGCGAACACGTGAAGGAGATTGAGACGGCGATCAATGCGGCGGAGCGCGATGTCGACGAGATGGCATACGATCTGCTGGCGAAAGAGCAGCCGATGGCGATCGACCTGCGGTTCATCCTGTCGGTGATCAAGATCAATGGGGACCTGGAGCGGATCGGCGATCAGGCGACCAATATTGCTTCGCGCACGCAGTTCCTGCAGGATTCGGCAAAGATCGCGCTGCCAATCGACATTCCGGATATGGGGGAGAAGGTTGGGGTGATGATCCGGCGGGCGATTCAGTCGCTGCTGGAGGCGGATGCGAAGCTGGCGGAGTCGGTGCTTGCGATGGATGATGAGATCGACGACATGAATCGCGATGTGCAGGCAGAACTGGTGGAGGTGATGCAACAGCATCCAGTTGTGAGCGGACAGGCGTTGAATGCGATTATCATCTCGCGCAATCTGGAGCGAGCCGCGGATCATGCCACGAATATCGCTGAGGATGTCATCTTCTGGGTTCGCGGGTCGGATGTGCGGCATAAATTTTCGCTGGCTGAGGCTGATTAACCTATGGCTTTTGCGCAAGATCCGGCGAGAACGTGGTTCGTATAGCCTTGACGTTTGATCGTTCCCCGATTAACCTTGAGGTATGGCAAGTTGTATGGCATGTCGATTCGATGCTTGTTGCGCGTGTTGTTGTGAGCGCGTGCGCCGTCGACTTTGCCTGAATCGGAGACTTGCCAACTAGTTCCGAGATTTTTTTAGCAAAGCCACAGCGCCCACTTATCCAGTGGGCCCTTTTTATTTAAGTCCTTTCACCAGGAAAGACAAGGGATGCCGAGCATGAGCAATCCAGCCGCAGCAGTCGCGAAAGAGACCAAGGCACAGAAGACGGAACGTCTGAAGCGTGCGAAGAATCCGTGGAACGCGTGGGATGAGGTTCGCCGGTTTGCGAAGGAGGGCCGTGATTCGGTGCTGCCTGAGTGGGCGGGGATGTATTTCAAATGGTGGGGCATTTATACGCAGGGCGATGGAGTGGGCGCTACCGGGGGGGTTGGCGGCGAGGGCAAAGCGACAGAGTACTTCATGATGCGCATTGGTCTGCCGAACGGGATTCTTAGCAGTACGCAGCTGCGCGTCATCGGAGAGATTACGAAGAAGTATGCTCGCAACCTGGCGGATATCACTACGCGCCAGAACATCCAGTTGCATTGGTTGACCATCGAAGCGCTTCCTGAGGTTGTCGATGCATTGACGGTGGCCGGCTTAAGCCCGAAGGGCGCATGCGGCGATGTGGTCCGCAATGTTACCGGGTGCCCGCTGGCCGGACTCGATGGGCATGAGCTGCTTGACGCTTCACCTTTGGCGGTTGAGATTGCGCATAAGCTGACCGCCAATCCTGAGTTCTATAATTTGCCGCGGAAGTTCAAGATCTCCGTCAGCGGCTGCCCGCACTGGTGTACGTATCCGGAGATTAATGATGTCGCGCTGACGGCGATCCGACGCACGGTCGATGGGAACGAGGAGATCGGCTACAGGTTGCGGGTTGGAGGCGGGCTTTCGACGGAGCCTCATCTTGCGGTTGGCATTCCAGCGTTCATTCGGCAGGAACAAGCTTACGATGTCGTTCATGCGACGGCCGAAATTTTTCGTGAGCAGCAGGAGCTTCGCGAAAACCGCACCCGGGCTCGCTTCAAGTATCTCTTCCTGCGGCATGGCTGGACTGCCGAATCGTTTCTCGTGGCATTGGAGGAGAAGCTTGGGTACAGGTTGGATTCGAACCCGATCCAAGAGGATGTTGTGCCGGATGATGTCTATCGGGATCACATTGGCATTGCACCGCAGCGCCAGCCTGGTTTATCGTCAGTCGGCGCTAGCGTGCTTCGTGGGCGACTCTCCGGCGATCAGCTGCTGCAACTGGCTGAGCTTGCTGAGCGGTATGGAAGCGGCGAGTTGCGCACGACCATTATGCAGAACATTATCGTGGTGAATGTGCCGAACGCGAAGACGGCGGAGCTGGTGGTTGCGCTGAACAGCATGGAACTGCAGGTCGATGTTTCGGCGTTCTGGCGCGGAGCCATTGCCTGCACCGGCACCGAGTTCTGCAAGCTGGCGATCGCGGAGACCAAGGGTTTTTCGAAGTGGCTGGTGAGCGAGATGGAAGAACGTCTTCCGGGATTTGACCAGCAGATCAAGTTGCATGTGACCGGCTGCACAAACAGTTGCGGACAGCATTGGATCGCGGACATCGGGCTGGAGGGAAAGAAGATCAAGAAGGATGGCCGGCTGGTGGATGCCTTTTATTTCTGTGTCGGGGGTGCGGTGGGAAGATTCGCGCGGACGGCGCGGCCCTTGGGCTATCGGGCGGCGGCGGATGAGGTTCCCGATGCGATTGAGCGGCTGCTGCGCGGCTATCTCTCCGCGCGTGAGCCGGATGAGGATCTGCGTGCCTATTTTTCGCGCATGGATGACGAGAGTCTGCGGGCGCAACTGGCCGGTAGTTCGGTCGAGCCGGTGGAGCGTGATGCGCCACCAGTCGGCGCAGGACGGCACGCGGCGGGAGAATAGCAAAGGAGCTTATGAATCTCTTTCCCATCTTCCTGAAGATCGCTGCGCGGCCATGCATCGTCATCGGCGCGGGCAATCTTGCCGAATCGAAGATCGAATCGCTGCGAGCGGCACATGCCGAGGTTACGGTGATTGCGCCGGTGGCCGGCTCGCGGATCGTCGATCTATCAGCCGGTGGGGAGATTGTGTGGAAGCGGCGTGAATATATCGACGGCGATCTGAAAGGATATTTTCTTGCCATCGCAGCGACTGACGATCCGGCGGTGAACCGCGCAGTCTACAAGGAAGCGAAGGAGAATAATGTCCTCTGCAATGCGGTTGACGATCCGCCGTTTTGCGATTTTTACTTTCCTTCGGTGGTGCGTCGAGGCGATTTGCAGATCGCGATTTCGACGGGCGGAGCCAGTCCTGCGCTGGCCCAGAGACTGCGCAAGGAGATCAACGCGCAGCTGCCGCTCGATGCAGGCGACTGGTTGAGGGACCTGGGAGATCTGCGCCGCGAGGTAACACAGATAGAGCCGCTGAACGAAGAGCGAAAGTGGCTGCTTCATGAACTGGCGCAACGTGAGGTCTGCGGCTATGAGGGATGCCCCTCGCGCATGATGGCGCGTGAGCATGCTGTGAAGAATCCGCTGCCGGAGAAGAAATCGTGAACGCTGCCGCCCAACCGGGAACTGTCTATCTGGCTGGAGCCGGGCCTGGCGATCCTGACTTGCTTACCGTCCGGGTGCTGCGGCTTCTTGAGAGCGCCGACGTGATTCTGCCGGATGATCTGGTCTCGGAGGAGATACTTGCACTGGCCCATGCCGGAGCGGAGATCACGCCGGTCGGCAAACGTTGCGGACAGCCGCGCATTACGCAGGCTGAGATTCACGTTTTGATGCTCCAGGCTGCACGCGCGGGCAAGTCCGTGCTGCGGCTGAAGTCGGGCGATCCTCTGATCTTCGGGCGAGCTGGGGAAGAGATTGCCGCGCTGCGCGAGGGTGGCGTCACCTTTGAAATTGTGCCTGGGATTACGGCTGCCTTTGCGGCGGCCGCGAGATTGAAGACACCCCTGACCGATCGCAGTGCGGCGTCAAAGCTGATTCTGGCGACGGCGCACCATGCTGCGGGAAAGCTGGAGCTGACGCCGAAGTGGCAGGGGATGTTCCCTGAAGATGCGACGCTGGTGATCTATATGCCCGGCCGCAAGTTTCGAGCGCTTGCGGATGATCTGATCGCTTCCGGGATTGATGCGGCAACTCCGTGTGTCGCAATCAGCAAAGCGAGTACGTCAGACGAACGGGTATTGATCAGCACTCTGGCTCGGATTGAAGAGGATGACGTTGGCCCGGCACCTGTGATTCTTCTGATTGGCTATGCCATCCAGATGCCGGATGAATCGCGAGTGATTCAAGAACTCGCTACGATTTGAATCTGCGGCGAATCTCAACAGCCGCGCCGGTTAATCCGGTGAGCATGAGGATGTAGCTTGAGGGTTCAGGCACAGGAGGCGGTGGGGTGGGACCGCTCGGCGTCAGGCCTCCGGTAAAGGGTGGGGTGAAGACAGGCGGTCCACCGCCGGAGGGGAAGCTGGGAGACGATCCATCGACGCCGGGCGGCGGCGGAGAGTCATTCTCCGCGATTAGCTCATCGGGAGCGGAAGGTAGCAGATCGATTCCGTCATTCAAGAAGTGGTCATTAAAGGGAGGAGCAAAGGGAGCAGGAGTTTCCTCGGCGATAACGGGCGTGTCCGATTCGTCCTCGGGCAGAACACCGCAGGCGAGTTCGAAATGATGGAGGGTCTGCTTGTGAGTCATGCGAGGGCTCCTGGCCCGGATAAGCTTCGGCTTCGGCGCTACGTATCCGGCGAGCTTTCGCTGAGCGTACAGTTTCGCGCGACGTCTCGCGGCGGCGATGCGCTGCACGCTATGTGTGTGGGCCAGTTCCTGCCGATACGCTACGAACCATCGTTCGCAGTCCGTAGATGCGTTAACGCACGTTGCCGATACGCTTACGAACAATACCAGCAGCAGTAAGTAGATCAAGCGTCGCATTCGTTTCACCTGAGGGTACACATCTTTGTCCAAAATCCAATTCCGATCGCCCGACTAGGACGAATGCTATGGGTAATGCAATTATGACGCCAAAACAAAACGCCAGGTTCGAGTGCTAACTATTGCAGAATTTAGGCAAAATCTTGGTACAGATGGGAATATTTTACCCTCAAGTCCGATTGTTTTCCTATTTTCTTTCTGGGGAACCATGAGTTTCAAGTGGAAAATTGCGGCTAAACCCGGGTTACTCAGGAGTTACGGGGAGTCTGCTGGCGGATACAGATTTTAGCAGCCATCGATCGAAATGCCTGCTTTCGACGTAAAGCTCTCAAAATAAGGGCACATGTCCCGCAAGAGTTTGCACCCTTTTGGCAGCCCGCGCCTCAGTACAACCTTTTTGTAGATTTGGCGTTCAATCTCTTAGGACTCAGGCAGCGGAAGAGCCTGGGATCCCGGAGAGTCACTGACCTGAAGACGGGTACTGGGCTCTGCGCCAGGAGAGTTGAAAATGCGCTTTTTACGCTATTTCGCTGTATTAAGTATTCTGTTGCTCCCAGCAGCGGCCTATTCTCATGCACAGGTCTCGATAGGCGTCGGGATCGGTGCTCCGGTGTATGGGGGCTATGGTTATGCGCCGGTTTGCAGCTATGGCTATTACGGCTACTATCCCTATGCGTGCGCGCCTTACGGCTACTATGGCCCGGCATGGTTCAACGGAGGAATCTTTATTGGAGCGGGCCCCTGGTATCGCTACGGGTTTCGCGGCTACCCCTATCGCGGCGGATTTTATGGACGTCCTGTCTATGGACGGCCGGGGTATGGATATGGACGGCCCGGTTTTGGTGAACGCGCGGTTCCCTATCGCGGAGGCACGGTTAGAAGCGGCTTCGCCGGCGGCGGTTTCCGTGGCAATGTAAGCGGCGGGTTCCGCGGCAGCAGCGGGGGTTCCCGTGGTGGCAGCGGCGGATTCCATGGCAGCGGCGGATTCCATGGTGGTGGCGGACACCGATAAAACATTTTTTAAAAGGCGGCTGCGGATCCCATTTCCGCAGCCGCCTTTTTTTTGGTAGACAGGAAGCGCGTCTTATCCCAAACGGCTTTCGGCGAGCTTAGTGGCTTCGTAGATCTGGGTGAAGGACTCCACCGCGTAGAGGACAGGCTGCATCGCGCCAGTGTCGAATTGCTGGTTGAGGACGGCATCGAGATCGAAGTCTTTGACCTCGCAGCCGCCGGCGAGGACGCGGGTACACTCGCCGTGCGAGGAGATGAGGCCGCTGCCATAGACTTTGATCTCGCCGTTCTGACGGATGAGGCCGAACTCAACGGTGAACCAGAAGAGGCGGCCCATGCGCTCGAGCTGCTCATGGTCGGTGAGGCGGGCGCAGATCTGGCCATAGCTCTGGAGGAAGTCTCCGAAGACGGGGTGGGCGTGCATGGGGACGTGGCCGAAGACATCGTGGAAGATGTCGGGCTCGGGGGTGTACTCCATGGAGTCGCGCGAGCGAAGCCAGGTGGTGGTGGGAAACATGCGCGCGGCGAGCATCTCGAAGAAGGCATCGGGCGGAAGGAAGCCGCTGACGGGGGTGGATTGCCAGCCGGTGCGTGGCCGGAGGAGAGCGCTGACTTCAGTGAGATTCGGGAGCTTGTCTTCGCGGAGGCCGATCTGCTGGAAGCCTTCGAGGTATTCCTGGCAGGCGTGATCGCGGAGCTGCGGCATGCGGCGGGAGACGAGCTCGGCCCAGATGGCGTGCTCTTCGGGGGTGTAGGCGGTCCAGTCCTGTTCGATGAGAAAGGGTGCGGCGACGTGGAGTTTGCCCTGATTCAACTTGCCTGGGGCGAGATTCAGTGTCGAGGATGCGATTGCCATGGTGGTCCTTGGTGGCGATTTCCCGCCTGAAGAAGCATACATCTTAGATGTCGATGGCCGGCGGCTCGTTACTTCGTCTGGGGGAACGCTCCATGAACGTGCGCAAATTCTCATACTGAATGCGATTAACGCCGCATTTTATGACAGCCGGGCAAAGGACGAGACACACGCTTTTGACGTGTGTCTCGGTTGAAGATCAGGGCTCAGAACTGATCGCTGTGATTAGAACTCAATGCGACCTGAGAGTTGCATACGGCGTGAGTCCGACAACAGGCCGCCATAGACGCCCAATTGACTGCCGGAGGTAGAATCGGATTCGATATTGTGAGAATCGAAACGCGCCGTGTTGGTGACGTTGAAGACCTCCCAGGCGAAGTGCAGGTTGTAACGATCTCCAATATGGGCAGATTTGTGCAATCCGGTATCGATGTCGAAGTAGCCGTCGCCGATGAAGTTGTTACGGTTTCCGACTTCGCCCGGATAAGGAGCGCGCAGGTTAGCCGACGCCGCTGCCGGGCTATCGAACGCCTGAGGGCTGCCATTGGCGTCGATATGCCTGCGCATCTTGATCGGTCCGGTCTGAACCACATTGCTTTCATATTCCCAGTTGGTGCCCCATCCCAGGCCATCGGAGATGCTGAATGGCAGACCGCTGGAGACGCGGGCGATTCCAGACATGGTCCATCCTCCGATCAGGGCATCGAGCAAGCGGCCAGAACCGCCCGCCAAGGCCTGACCGCGGCCTACCGGCAGCTTCAGCACCCAGTCCCCCGTCAGCAGATGTGTGGTGTTGAAATCTGAGACACCGTAACTCTTCCTCGGATTGAAGCCATCGACGATGGGACCGAAAGTACCGTTTGTATTGGCCGGATTGGCTTCCGTGTCTGAACCTAGATCCAGCGATTTCGAATAGGTATAGCTCAGATCCAATTGGATTCCATGCACCATGGGATGCCGTAGAACAAACTGCCCAGCGTTATAGCTGCTGGTTCCCATGGATGAGGTGGCATAGAGAGAGGAGTACTGCAGGGGCCAATAGCGTCCGGTCTTGCCTCCACAGCCCGGGAAGCAGAGGATATCCATGTCAAAGAGAGCGGCTGTCTCATTGCCGCGGACTCCGCCTGACTGCCAGAGATCGTCATAGATGTTCTGGGTCGCGGTGGCTCCCGGGGTTCCGTTTCCGCCCGCAGCCCCTATGGCATCGGGAAAGAGATTTTCCCAGTAGGGAATGGCGGCGACGGTGGTGAGGCCCTGATCGAAGGCCTTTGAGAGCATAGTTGCTGCTGTGAAATAGTCCATGCCCGACTTCGAATCGACCAGATCGAGAGGCTGAGCGAGGTCGAGGTCCTGCAGCAGATGGCGGCCCAGGCGCCCGACATAGCTGGCTTCAAAGGTAAAGCCGCCCTTCAGTTCGCGTTGAATCGAGAGGTTGAACACCTCCGAATAGGGAGCCGTAATGTGATCGTCAAGGCCGTTGGTGATGGCAAAGCCCGTGCCATTGGGATCATCGGACGGAGTTTGAGGATAGCTGACGGTGGTTGGCGGATTGGTAATCAGATTCGGAATATCATGCAATCCGGTGAACCTCGGCGTTGTATCCGCCGTTTGCGTGCTGGCAGGGTTCGAGAGCGAACTGGAGAGACCGAAAGAACCGAGTCTGCTGTAATTGGCGACCAGACCCTGGCCAAAGTGGTCGTAGTAGACGCCGAAGCCCGCGCGGATGGAGCTCTTTCCTGCGCCGCCCAATAACTTGTGAACCCAGCTTCCTTCGTCCGTAGCCGGAGCGAATGCGACAGCAAAGCGGGGCGCGAAATTCTTCCAGTTCATCGGATAGAACGGTTTGCCCCCGCGCGCCTGACCTGCCGGCGTGAAGGTAAACTCCGGTTGCACGCTGTTGCCCTGCGCGGCCTGTGCGGCGCGGGTTTCATACCATTGATGAAGATCGATGGTGGGTTGTATCTGCTGGCCGTTGGTCTCGTAAGGGGTTTGAAGAATGGTGTGGCGAATCCCGGCAGTAAGGGTCAGATTGGGGATCGGTTTCCAGGAGTCCTGAGCGTACCGCTCGACTTCATTGCTGCGGAAGCTACGGGCAACCGGAGCGCCTGTACCCAGGGCAGTGCCGGTCTTGCCGTCTTTTGAAAGCTCATAGTTGAAGTTCGCGGTCTCCTCGTTGGTGAGGCCTGCGAGCATACTGACGGCGTAGTCGTAATTCTTCTGGAAGCCGCTATCCACAGGCGTAAAGCCAAAGGCAGCCGGATCGAAGCTTGATCCTGTATTGGCGAAACCGGAGTTGAGCATCCATGATGCGTTGGCAACGACGCCCAGAAAAGAGTTGGCATTGTTGTCATTCTGATAGTCGAATGTTCTGTAATTGACCCCAAACTGAAGAGTGTGCTTTCCCTTGTTCCATGTAAGGTCATCGATGAAGTTATGCGAGGGCACCAGAGTCGAACTGCTGCGGGCATTCGATTCCGGGAGATCGAGAGTGCGGAAGCTCGCATAATTGCCATTTCCAGCGCCGGTGGAGGCAAAACTCTGGTTGACAAAGCCGTACCGCAGATTGTTAACCAGCGAAGGAGAGACGGCCCAGGTATAGTTTGCCGAGATGCCCCTGGAATCATCTGTCAATTTGGTACTGGGCGGCTGGCCTGGGAAGAACGAGGCATTGGCCTGCTGATCGTTTTGTATGCTGCCGCGTACATAGAACCGCTGTTTGTCGGAGGCATTGAAATCCATTCTCGCGACGTAGACGTTCTGCGTGATCGGCACAGGAGAGGAAAAAGTGAACGAGCCCGTGTTGAGACTGTCGGCGACGCCGATCGATCCGTTGGCGTGGGGATAGGTCTGGAACAGGGCCAGCGCGGCGGGATTGATACCGCGGCCCATGGGGCAGGTTGTCGTGCAAACTGGATCCATCGATGCGATCTGAGATGCGTTGAGAACGTTCGTATTCCCATCGGTTCCGGTGTAGCGTATCGTGCCGTTGCGCAGACTGTCCGAGGGCACCGTACGCGTGACGGCCGCAGACTCGTTCTGGCGATTCCCTTCATAATTGCCGAAGAGGAACAACTTGTTCTTGAGAATAGGGCCGCCAAGCCGCACGCCGTAAGTGTTGCGCACGAGTTTGCCAGGCCGATTGGCTTCGCCGGACTCAAGTTGACCTTGTTTCACAAACCAATCGTTAGCAATCCCGATGCTGCTTCGGTTGTATTCGTAAAAGGCGCCGTGCA
>DATAVY010000127.1:0-3714 GCA_036267495.1 Edaphobacter sp. | reverse complement strand
GTTGAGGCGACGGCGGGAAATACCGGGGTGGGCCTGGCGCTGATCGGTGTAAATCGCGGCTACAAAGTGATGCTGTATGTGCCGGAGGGATTTGCGGAAGAGAAGTGCAAGCTGATGCGCGGACTGGGGGCGACGGTGGTGCGCACTCCGGAGGCGGAGGGTATGGCCGGGGCGATTCGGATGGCGCTGGAGTATGAGATGAAGACGCCGGGGGCTTCTGCTGTACTGCAGTTTGAAAATCCGGCGAATCCGGATTTTCATGAACAGACGACGGCAGCGGAGATCTGGAAACAAATGGACGGGCGAGTGGATGCTTGGGTGTCGGGCGTGGGATCGGCCGGAACGTTTACGGGGGTGGCGCGATTTTTGAAGAAGAAGCGCGCAAGTGTTTTGACGGTGGCGGTGGAGCCGCAGGGAAGCGTTCTTGAAGGTGGCGAGCCGGGCCCGCATAAGGTTGAAGGGATTGGCGTGTCGTTTATTCCCGCGACGTTCGACCGCAGCGTATGCGATCGCGTGATGAAGGTGATGGATGAGCCGGCGTTCGCGATGGTGAAGCGGCTGGCTTCGGAGGAGGGTGTCTTTGCGGGGTCGAGCGCCGGGGCAATGTTGTGTGCGGCGGTGGATGTGGCGAGGGAGTTGGGCGCGGGGAAGCGAGTGGTGACGGTGATTCCGGATTCGGCGGAGCGGTATCTGTCGAAAGGCTTGTTCGATTAAGGCAGGGAGTAGGGAGCAGGGAGTAGGGAATAGAAAGCGGGCAGCGATGAAGACGGAGGATGCTGAGAAGCAGCTTGATCGTTTTCTGGATGCGTACACGCCGGAGATCGCGGAACTAGGGCGAAAAGTTCTGGGAAAGCTTCGCAAGCGGCTGCCGTATGCGAAGGAGCTGGTGTACGACAACTACAACGCACTGGCGATCGGGTTTGCGCCGGGTGAGCGTGCGTCGGAGGGAATCTTTTCGATTGCGATTTATCCCAAGCACATCAATTTTTTCTTCCTGCAGGGTGCGAAACTTTCCGATCCTGACGGATTGCTCCATGGAGAGGGTTCGGTTGTGCGGCACATTCTCTTAGAGGATGAGAAGACGCTGGATCGTGCCGATGTAAAAGCTATGATGACGACAGCGGTGAAGATGGCCAGGGTGCCATTCGATGAAACGACAAAGTACAAGATGGTGATTAAATCGGTTTCCGCGAAGCAAAGGCCAAGACGGCCTCCTGTTGCGATGAAAAAGATAAAGAAATAAGACGAAAAGAGGAAGCGATGGAAGCGAAGAAGAAATTGGGATTTGCGACGCGGGCGATTCACGATGGACAGGCTCCCGATGAGCTGACGGGTGCTGTGAATGTGCCGATCTATCTGACGTCGACGTATCAGCAGGAGGCGATTGGAAAGAATAAGGGGCATGAATACGCGCGGCTGACGAATCCGACGCGGGATGCGCTGGAGGAGAGTCTTCGCTCGCTTGAGGGAGGGACGAGCGCGCATGCGTTCGCCAGCGGGATGGCCGCGATTACGGCGATGTGCACCATGATGAAGTCGGGCGATCATGTGGTGTGTACGGACAATATGTACGGCGGAACGGGGCGGCTGTTCGACAAGGTGCTGGCGAACTATGGGCTGACGTTTACCTATGTCGACACGAGCGTGGCGGAGAATGTGGCGGGGGCGATTACGCCGGCGACCAGGCTGGTGCATATCGAGACGCCGACCAATCCGATGATGTCGATTACGGATATTGCCGCGGTGGCGCGGATCTGTCATGCCAAGGGTGTGGAGTTGAGCGTGGACAATACGTTTTTATCTCCCTATCTGCAGCAGCCGATTGCGCTGGGCGCGGATATCGTGATGCACTCGACGACGAAGTTTTTGAATGGGCACTCGGATGGTCTGGGCGGCGTGCTGGTTGGCACCAAGCCGGAGCATGCGGAGCGGTTCCGCTTTGTGCAGAAGTGTACGGGCGGGATTCTGTCGCCGTTTGAGAGCTACCTGTTGCTGCGTGGGGTGAAGACGCTGGCGGTGCGGATGAAGCAGCACGATGCGAATGGGCGCGTCGTCGCGGATTTTCTGAAGCAGCATAAGAAGGTGGGGCAGGTTTTTTATCCGGGGCTGGCGGAGCATCCGCACCACGAGCTGGCGAAGCGGCAGCAGCGCGGGTTTGGGTCGATGATCTCGATGGAGCTAGGGTCGCTGGAGAATGCGAACCAGTTTGCGAGTGCGCTGCGGTTGGGATATCTGGCGGAGTCGCTGGGTGGAGTGGAGACGCTGATCTGTCATCCCGCGACGATGACGCATGCGGCGGTGGGGGCGGAGGGGCGCGCGAAGCTGGGGATTACGGATGGGTTGATGCGGGTGTCGGTCGGGATTGAAGATGTTGAGGATATTGTGGCGGATTTGGGGCAGGCTTTGGATCGGGTTTAGGAGATTTGTCCTGCCGGACGGGCCCACTGCGCGTGGGGCGGCCACTTCGTGGCGGGTATACCGGTCCTGCAGGGAAGATCAGCCTTGGTCCTCCCGTTGGTCGGAATCTTAAGCTCCCGACCAATGGGAAGCCCACGAGCCTCGTCGACGCAGGACACAGTATGCGTGGATATGATACTTCTATAACCAGCGATTATGTGACCGGAGGGTCAGAATGTTCGAATTGACCGAAGAGCAGAGGCAGTTGCAAAGCGCGGTGCGGGCGTTTGCGGAGGGCGAGATCGCGCCGCACGTCGAAGAGTGGGATGAGAAGAGCGAGTTCCCGCATGCCGTGGTGAAGAAGCTGGGCGAGATGGGACTGCTGGGCGTGATCTTTCCTGAGTCGCTGGGCGGCGCAGGAATGGGTTATGTGGAGTACGTGCTTGCGGTGGAGGAGCTGTCGCGCGTGGATGGCAGCGTGGGGATCATCGTGGCGGCACATAATTCGCTATGCACGAATCACATCATGCTGGCCGGAAATGACGAGCAGAGGAAGCGGTGGATTCCGAAGCTGGCGAGTGGACAGTGGTTGGGCGCGTGGGGGTTGACGGAGCCTGGCTCGGGTTCGGATGCGGGCGGAGCGCGGACGATGGCTGTGAAGAAGGGCGACAAGTGGGTGCTGAATGGGTCGAAGACGTTTATCACGAATGGGAGTTATGCCGATTGCGCCGTTGTTCTCGCGGTGACGAATAAGGAGAAGGGAACGCGCGGCGGAATCTCTGCCTTTGTGGTGGAGAAGGGGACGAAGGGTTTTCGGCCAGGCAGGAAGGAGAACAAACTGGGGCTGCGGGCGAGCGATACGTCGGAGCTGATCTTCGAGGACTGCGAGATTCCCGCGGAGAATATGGTGGGCAAGGAAGGCGATGGATTCAAGGACGCGATGCGGGTGCTCGATGGCGGAAGGATTTCGATTGCGGCGCTGAGCCTGGGGATGGCGCGCGGTGCGCTCGATGCGGCGATGAAGTATGCGCAGGAGCGGCGGCAGTTCGGCAAGGCGATCAGCGAGTTTCAGGCGATCCAGTTCAAGCTGGCGGATATGGCGACGGAGTGGGATGCGGCGCAGTTGCTGACGTTGCGCGCGGCGCGGATGAAGGATGCGGGGAAGAAGGTGACGCTCGAGTCGGCGATGGCGAAGCTGTATGCGAGCGAGGCGGCGTGCAGGATCTGCGATGAGGGCGTGCAGATTCACGGCGGATATGGGTTCATCAAGGACTATCCGGCGGAGAAATTTTATCGCGATGTGCGGCTGTGCCCGAT
>DATAVY010000126.1:0-6927 GCA_036267495.1 Edaphobacter sp. | reverse complement strand
CGTACCGGTTCTCGCCGTTCCGTCACGTCGCGCCCGCGGACCACGCGATGGCCGATCATAACAAAGCGACGACGGCAGGCACGAAGTAAGCCTTTGACGTAAAACCTCTGAGGCGGGTTCCGAGAGGAATCCGCCATTTTTTTTGCGTCAAAGAGCCGTCCTGGGACTGTCCGGACTGGCATGCGGAGACTCTTATGCGGCGAAACTGCCCGCTCGTCGCGTTTAATCCCTCCGCCTTTGAGGCTAACAGCTTTCAGCAGGTTTCACCCTTTGCCTTTTTTGGCTCCGGATGGCCGGAAAAGCCGGTCAGCGGCGGGTTTGGACGTACCGAGGGCACCTGTGGTGAACGGTGACATTCGGTCGGAGACGCGCGCTGCGTCCGTACTTCAGGCGGCTTTCAGTCGCAACCAATCCCCCCGGCTTTTAAGCCGGTTGTCGTTAAACTATAGAGCAGTTGGCTGACGAACGGGATAACACGGACGGGTTTTTATAGGTGATGCTTCACTTCTTCCGTCGCTTAGATACTCGGTGATTACGAACAGCTACCGTGCTGCTGGCGGGCCGGCTCAAATTCACTAAAAGTGTTTGGGCAGATTGTGAATCCGCGGCCGATGGGCAGTTGGCGCGGCTATTTCACGTGACATTGGACAGCGGCGTTACCAACGCCGCGCAGGATGCCATCCTGCCCCAAAGTGTTTGTGAAATTGCTCTAATATGCTCGGTTACGCCACGCCTGTCCAGTTGAGAGCCGGCGGCGCGATTACGTTTGAGCGAGACCCGGCGGGAACTCTTGCGCTCGTAGATATCGTTGGTGGACTAACACGGGCCTTCTATTTAGCGGCCGGCAATATGCCTTTTGCTTCGTCCACGATAATCGCGCGATTGGCGGGAACGCTGGCGAACTTCTGCTTTGTGCCGCTGGGCCATTCAACCTGAAGCGAAGTCACTGCTGTGTCCTGTCCAAGTCCGAACGTCAGAGCCAGATCGCTTTGGGAGGCATAGCTCGATCCGCTGCGCACTGTGTTCCATTGCTTGCCGGATGCGCTTTCGACTCGGACAACGGCGCCGATACCATCCCGATTGGATTTTGTGCCTTCCGTTTTGACGGAGATCCAATGGTTCTTATTGCCGCCATCATTCCGGAAAAGATGCGCGGGACCTCCATTCGACGTAATCAGAACGTCCAGATCGCCATCATGGTCGAAATCCCCGTAGATCGCGCCGCGCGCGACGAGCGGCTTGCTGAACTGGTCGCCGACCTTATTCGAAACATTCTCGAATTTCTTGGAGCCGAGATTGCGGAAAAGCAGAGGCGGCTCCTGATAATGAATTTTAGGCTGTACACGCGCGATCTCCTCTTCGATATGCCCGTTGGCCGTGAGGATATCCGGGTAGCCATCGAGATCGTAGTCAAAGAAAAACACTCCAAAAGCCAGGGTCAGCAGGCTCTCGCGACCTACGGATGACATGGGAGCTTCGTCAACAAAAAGGCCGTTCCCCTCATTGTGATAAAGCCCGATCATCTGATTGGAAAAATTTCCTACCAGGAGGTGGGCACGACCCGTCCGGTCATAGTCGGCCCAGTCGACTCCCATGGCGCCTTTGGCGACGCCGTCCTCACCATAGGCTACGCCGGCGGTCATCCCGTTCTCGGAGAATGTCCCATTGCGATTATTGCGATAGAGCTTGTTGGGCTGCGTGTCGTTGGAGACGAACAGGTCAGGCCATCCATCACCATCGACGTCAATGACCGTCACGCCGAGAGACTTGCTCGTAGGGTCTCCAAGGCCGGCCTTAGCCGTGACATCCTCGAACTTGCCATTGCCAAGATTGTGGTAGAGCTTGCTCGAAGTTCCTTTGTAGGATTCCGGCGTGCAATAAGACTTGGTTGAGCCATCGAGCGAGCACCAGATATCGCCTTTCTGTGTCCACTGAACATAATTGGCGACAAAGACATCGAGCTTGCCATCATGATCGTAATCGAGCCAGGCCACGCTGGTTCCGAAGTTGGCGTTGTTGATTCCGGAACTCTTCGTTACATCGGTGAACTTGCCGCCGCCGTCATTGTGGAAGAGCCGGTCGCCATCGAGCGCGGTGATATAAACATCATCCCTGCCGTCGTTGTCGTAGTCGCCGACGGCAACGCCGATCCCGTAGATTTCGACATCCAGGCCGCTGCCGCGGGTGATATCGGCGAAGGTCCCATTATGGTTGTTCCGGTAAAGAGCGGCGGTTGTTTTGTGTCCGCGCGGTGTCCAGTCTTTGCTGTTAATGAGCAGGACGTCGCTCCATCCATCGCCATCCGCGTCGATGAACGCGGCGCCGGACCCCAGGGTTTCGGGCAGGTATTTTTTACCGGTCTTCCCGGCGTTATGGACAAATTTAATGCCGGCCTGCGTTGTCACATCGCTAAAAACAACCGAATTTGCCACGGGCGTATTCGCGGCGAAAAGCACGGCGATCCCGGCCGCAGCCCCAAGAGTTCCTGTTAATCCCCAAACCAGCTTCACTTAGTTCCCCCCTGCATTTTCAGTTGTCTTATGCGCGGGCCTGTTGACAGATGCAGTCTTGACTGGAGGAGGAGCGTGCTTCTGTACCGAAGTGCCCGCAGGTACGGAACCCGAACCGCTCAAGGCGATACTCTCATGGTCATGTATGGGCTGCCGCTCATTGTTATCTTCCGGACTCACCAGCCTTCGCTTGGCGGTGATGGATTGTGCCGATTCTTCGGCCTTGAAACGCTGGAACAGTTTCTGCTCGCGGGTCGCGCTTTCTACGTCCCCCAGACCCCTGTAGGCGAGCATGGCGGTGTAGTGCATCTGCAGGTCCTCGGGGTCGATGGCGTTCACCTTTTGCAAAGCTTCAATCGATTCTTTGTATTGCCGCTTCAGGAAGAGAAGCCGGCCGACCTGATTCCAGACGACACGATCGCGCGGGTACTTTGCGGTGACGACCGCCAATGACTTGAGGGCGGCGTCGTAGTCGCCATCCGCCTTTTCGATCAAGGCTTTGAAATACCAGATCCGTCCGAGCTCGGGGTTCACCTCGAGAGCTTTCTTGATTATCGGTTTGGCGGCTTCGGTCTCGCCTTCCTGAATCAGGGCGCGGGCTCGGTTGAGCCAGCCGTCTGCATAGCCGGGCTCTGCCTCGGTAACTTTGGTGAACGCATACTCGGCGCCTTTGACATCACCCTGGAGGAGCAACCCGATGCCCCAATCATTCCAACGCTCGCGCTCCTTTTTAACGGCCACCGGTTCCCATTTGGTCTCCGAAGCATTGTTGGTGAGGTCGATGGTGGATTTCGCGGTCGCGAGCACCGTGATCGGTGTGACGGGTACTTCGCCTTTGATCTCGCCCGAAACATTGGCCGGGATGTTGGACTTGGCGAAGCTGTATTCCAGCCCGTTGTAATTGATCGTATTCAGACTCGGATCCTGTCCCGCCTTCGGTTGCCCGGCATAAGCGAAATTCGTGTAGTACCAGCTGAACTTGCGGTGATTCAGCTTCGCGGTCAGCGTGATGGGTCCTTTGGCGTCCTTTGGAATCTTGAGCAGATAATGCACGGTATCGGCGGCTCCAGGCGCAATCGAGTGGACATAGAGAACACTGCGGGCCTGATACGCGTTGCGCTTGTTGATCTCGTTGCCTTCGCCATCCAGCTGGAAGGCTTTGTACATGTGAGCGCCAGGATCGACGGGACCCTTGCCATCGTCTTCGACTTTGCCGTTCCAGAATATGACTTTTCCTGTAGCGTCGGTGGCCTGTAGCTCAAGCCATATATCGAAGGAATCGAGAGTGCCGCCGGGAAAGGAGTGGCCTATCGCCCGGGTGCGTACGACAACGTCGACGCGGGCGGTAGACCCTGGAGTAAGTTTCGGCTTCGCTACGTCAATTGGAGCTGAGACCTCGCCTACTTCGCGGATGAAAGTATCTGCGGACTGCTCCACTTCTTCGCCGGCTCCAATACCGGAACTGAGTTGTGGGCCTGTCGCGGCACGCCGGATCATATTGGTCTGCTTGCCGTTGTCTTTGACGGGGGAGGCGGCGAAAATGTCCACGGAAATAAATCCGGAGGTCAGGAATTTCTGCTCTGCCGCGACCTGTTTCGCATCCAGATTGGCGTGCGAAACGGAGGTGTTTGCCGCCGCGAAGCGATGCGAATGTCCCTGCCCATTCTTCGATCCAAGCTCGGTCGAGGGTTCTGTCGGCATGTGGCAACCGGTGCAGGTCTTGCCTTCTTTCGGATAGTAGAAAGACCGGGCACCCTCGCCAAAGCCGCTCGCCTGCCAGTTGTCGTAATCGTCGAAGCCGCGGAACCATCGGTAGTTATTAACCGGAACATCCAGATGGACCTTATGACAGCCTGAGCAGAATTCAGAAGATTGCGCGGTCATAAACGGCTTCATAAACGTCTTGCGGTGGGGTTCCGGATTCAGATAAGTCATGAAGTCGACGGAAGTCTTGATGATCGGGTTTTTGCTCGTCATCATCTGGTGGAGGGCGGGGTATTCGATGGTGAATCCGCCATTGCCCATCGTGCTGTCGACGTGGGTAATCGCATGGCATGACGTGCAGGCGAGCCCGGCGTGCGCCTCGGCCGTATCGATTTGTTCCTTGATGGGCTTGTCGAAACGACCGTTGAAGAAGACCGCATGATCGTGGCAACCGGCGCACCACTTGCTGCCATGCGTGGTTCCCTGGGTGTCCTGCATGTTTTCGATCGCCTTGCGGTAGAACTGATTGTTGAACGACGCAAAGTGGTGCGAAGAACTCTTCCACTCCTCGTAGATCTGCTTGTGGCACTCCCCGCAGGTGGCGGAATCCATGAAAAAGTTGGAAGGAATGATGCCGCCGACGTTGGTTTTTGCAGAGGACGGGAAAAACGGCGATTTCGGACCTCCGCCCTCGCCTTCCATAGCAAGCGGAGCGCTCGTGGGGTTGGTGATTCTGTCGTGTTTATCAGGAAACGCCTTGCGATAACCGATCGCGACAGCAGGTAGAGCAAACAACAGAACCACTGCGATCGCAAAACCCTTCTTAAACTGGAGCCAGCCGTCTTCAGTCGAGTGTGAGCGCGCAGCCTCCGAGGCCTTCTTCCAGACGAACGGAATCAGAGCCAGAACACCGATTCCGGCCGCCACAATGTGGGATATCAGGATCCAGAGGTTCGCATAAATATTGCCCTTCCACGTGAGTACGAGGCCGAGAACGAAAGCCAGCAGCAGGAATCCGATGGCCACGGGAGCACCGGCAATGAGTTCCTTTCTCTTATGGATCGTGAAGATGACCACGAGAGACAGAACAGTGCCCAGGCCCAGATGGAGCAGGACGTTGGTCATGTAAAAAACGGTGGCAGACGAGAATGCCGCCACGTAGGCCGTGTTGACCAGGAGCACCAGGAAGAATATCGCGATCCACTTCTGCAGGCTGTACTTTTTCATTGCGGTTTCAGGCTCCATTCAGGCTTTCCGGGTCTGGCGCCGGATCCTGATACCGACAGCAGGGTCAGGCAACCAACCGTCCGAAAATAAGGGCTCTCGACGCGTAACATCAATTAGTGTCAATCGCTTCGGCGACGTTGCGTCAGCGCGGAGATATTACAGAGAGATACCAGTCTAGGTTGTGATCCCGGAGCCCCACAATAGTGCAAAAACACTACGCTGGGCCTGCGGGAGAGGCGTCGTTCCACAGGTGGAGCTAGGCTTCGGGAAAGTCATTCACGCCCTGGTGAAATTTTCTGTTTTTCTTTCTTATCAAATGGTTGCCCGCGAATATCTTCCTGACGGGAGCCGATCCTCTCCGATGCAGTGCTA
This sequence comes from Edaphobacter sp., assembly GCA_036267495.1. Taxonomy (GTDB): domain Bacteria; phylum Acidobacteriota; class Terriglobia; order Terriglobales; family Acidobacteriaceae; genus Edaphobacter. The sequence continues at coordinate 1,114 of DATAVY010000126.1, read as the reverse complement.
CGTTCTGTCCAGGAGCGAGGGAGACGATGGCCGAAAGACGTCCGCGAGCCAGGAAGGCGGTGACGAACATCGGCGAGATGGCCGATATAGGGAACCCCACACTGGAAGAAAAAATAGAAATTCTGATTGGGCGGTACATCGACGCGCTCGAAAAAAATGAACTCAAGCTAACTGTCGCCGACCTGGTTCGTTTGAGGAAACTGCAGAAAGAGTTGTCGCCAAAGCGGCCGGTCTACGCGGAGGTGATATGGATTGATGGATGGGAGCAAATCGACGCCGGCGTAACCGACGGAGTGGGCTGATAAACCGGATGCCCGACCCGGCTTCCGTATACTAAAACCTTGCGAACAGAGCAAGGCCCTCGGCGTGGTTTCAGGAATAATACGGGGGTCAGCCCACCTCTATTTACAGGCTATTCGCGTGTTCTTGCTGTCATTATTTTCATCACTCTCCTGGTGGAGGCGGGTTTCATCGCCCTTATCCCGCTCAGTATCCGATTCTTTGCCGACAGGGTAGTAATTTCGCGGGATCCTCAGTCGCTGTATCTGGTGCCAGGCGCCCTGGCTTTCGGCGGCGGTCTGGCGATATTCGCAGGTGTAGTGCGCGATTTTCTGGCTGCAAGGATTCAAAGTCGTTCCCTGAGCGGCCTGCGACAGAATATCTTCGAGCGGTTCCAGCGGCTTTCACTCTCGTTTCAGGCAAAAGCAGGTGCTTCGCAGAGTGGCTCCGGGGTGCACGATGCGCAATCCAGAGCGTCGGAACTGCTCGATCATTTCTCGAGCGATCTGGCATGGATAGAGAACGCGGCAGGGCTGGCGATTCCGTGGGGCGTGCTGCCGGCGCTTCAAGCGGTTCTGTGCACCGGCCTGATGCTGTGGTTGAACTGGAAGGCCGGTCTCGCAGCGTGCCTGCTCTGGCCGTGGATCATCCTCGCGCCTCAAACCGGCGTGGCACGGGCCAGCCGCGCCGCCGCGGATTGCAAGGAAGATGAGAAGCGAGTGCTGGGGGCGATCAAAGAGAATCTGACGGCGCAGGCGATGATTCGCGCCTTCTCCCTGGAACAGATGGGGCTAACGGGTTTTCGGAGACGGAATGACGTCCTGTCGCGGAGCAT
>DATAVY010000125.1:0-12438 GCA_036267495.1 Edaphobacter sp. | reverse complement strand
TGCAAAGCGAGATACGGGCGTAACGCATGCCGGGAGTCGCTTCCGACAGTGTGAAGAACAGAAGCTGATACATCAGAATGAGCGCGATCAAGGAACCGGCAACACCCATTGCGCCGGTCTGCATCGTCATAGGGGCGCCCGGCAATTTGCCGACGGTCACGGCGAAGGCAGCGATGAAGGCGAGGAGAGCAGCGGTAATGATGCAGCCATCAACTAGAGCTGCCATGAGCCGGAGACTGAACAACGCGGTCTGAGGAGAGAAGACGGGCTGAAAGGGAGCTTCGGGAGCGTCGAGAACGGCGGAGACCGGCTGGGCAGCGAGCAGGATGGAAGACCACTCCGGCGCGATCGATTCGCTCGCCGGGGCGGTCGAGATCTGGATGGCTTCGACCTCGAAGATGCGAAGCTGCGCCACGTCGGCGCGCTGCTCGGCCTCTTCCCGCAAAGGGCCCTCGGCCAGGCGCGGTCGCGCTCTACGTGCAGCGACAAGCTGGCGGGGAAACTCGATCAGGTTGGCGGGGATATCGATAGGAGCGGTTGGATCCTCAAAGGTGGGTGACTGGCGGAAGGCGATCTCTTCGTCCAGGGCCAGGCTTTCTTCTTCGTCGAAAACGTTGTGAACCTGGGGCCTTTCTTCAATGCGGCTGGAACGGCTGGGAGCTGCCTGGTCGCTGTCGTACAGGAATACTCTGAGGCCGGACTCAGCAGATTTCGCGGGATTGGAGGACAGAAATTGAGAATTCTCGGGCTTAGCGTCAGGCGCAGTGGTTGCTTCGGCCGGAATAGATGCCGGCTGCGTGGCGGTCCACTGATCGAGTTCGGCGAGCAGCTGGTACTGAACATCGGCCACCGCCTGGGCGCTGAGAGCGGCGACTTCGGCAGCGGCTTGAGCTTCACGAATGGCAGCTTCGGCCTGCTCGGCGAGAAAGGCGCGGTAGCTCTGAGAATGGGCATAACGCTCGGCAACAGCGGCGGCAATGCGCGAGGCCCGAGTGTTCCCCGGGGTCGAACTTGCGATAGGAGTTGGACAATTTCCCGCCTGCTGGCTGCGGCGAGCTCGATGCGCAGCGAGCCGCTGAGCCACTTGTTCCCTCAGCGCAAACGGCGCCGGTGCTTCCGTTTCGGCCGGGGCTTCGTCCAGTGACAGCGGATCTCGTTGTGCAGCGTTCCTTGTGCTCAAATCCAAACTCGCTTCCGTAAAATCGTTTAGCCTCAAAGGGTGGTGCGTCTGACAAGCGTCAAACCGAACGAACTGGCTAACACTATACCTTCGCAGAGGCATCTTCTGTCGCCTGCCCTGCACTTCGGTTGCAGCCTATACGGCAAGTCGCGGGCAATTCCAGACGCCTCCCGCAAGGGCCTCCTGCGGCGCACCCTGGAGACTATTTCCTTTCTGATAACTATCACGCTGATTGCGGCAAGTCATCCACATTTGCTGGCCCAGCAGGTGACGACTCCGGCAACTCCCGGAGCGGGCCTGCCGGACGCTCCGCGGACGGCACAGTATCCGCAGGCCGAGGTGGTGCCGCCGACAGACGACATGACGACCGTCACAATCGAATCGGACACACAATCGAAACTCGGGAGCCATTATGTGCTCGACGGCGCCGTCGTGATCACGTATCGCGATCGGGTAATCAACGCAGACCACATTGAGTACGACACGGAGACCAACGATCTGACTGCGGACGGGCATCTTCACGTAACCGGAGGCGCAAACCACGAGGACATCCGGGCCAGCCACGGCACTATGAATCTGACCAAACAGACGGCCCGGTTCTACGATGTAACCGGCTCGGTCGGATTGAAAAGCACAGCGCACAATACAGCCACCTATGCGAACAGCAATCCATTTCTGTTTACGGGCCGAATGGTAGTCAGGACCGGACCCCAGGAGTATGAGATCTATGAGGGAACGTTGACCAGTTGCCAGCTGCCGAATCCGGACTGGATGCTCTACTCCGGCAAGTTCACGGTCGATAGCGAGAAAGCGAAGGCGCAGAGCAGCGTCTTCCGCATCATGAATATCCCACTGCTCTATCTGCCGTATGTGACGCATCCAGTGAACTCGGAGGGACGGCAAAGCGGGTTTCTGATTCCGATCCCCGGTTACTCATCCACGAAAGGTTTCACCTTCGGCGAACAGTATTACTTGGCCATCAACCGAAGCACCGATCTGATGGTGGGAGCGCAGTACTACTCGCTGCGAGGATGGGAGCAATCCGCATCGTTCCGCTATCGCGGACTGGACAATGATTTTGCCAAGGCACATTATTCCGGGCTGCTCGATCGCGGTATTACAACCAATGGAGTCAATCTGAACCAGGGAGGCGAGGACGTCACCTTCTCCGGCCGGCATGACTTCAACCCGGCCACCCGGATCGTAGGCGATGCCGAGTATCTAAGCTCCTATGCCTATCGCCTGGCGTTTGGAGAAACCTTCAGCCTTGCAGTTTCGAGCGACATCCTTTCGATCGGCTACGGAATACACGAAGCAGATGGCTATGCCGAGTCGGCGCGTGCGGACCGCTACCAGGGTTTGAAAATGGCCGCAGTGCTGGCAACACCAACGACGCCTGCTGTACCGGAACAGCAGATCCGTATCTTTCATGCGCCGTCGCTCGATTTCGACAGTACAGAGCATGAGATCGGCCGAAGCGGAGTGCAGTGGAGCATGGGAGCCTCGTTTGCCGGCCTGTCGCGAGTCCAGCCGAATTTTTCGACCGGCGGCTTGACCGGACGTCTGGATATCCATCCCGAGATCTCCTATCCAATGAGCTTCGGCGGCTGGCGGCTGCGCCCATCTGTTGCTATCCGAGACACTGCATACAACCGCAGCCGTCAGGTTCCTTTTACGCCTGGGACGCCGCCAATTGAGCTTCCAATCGCGTTGAACCGCATGGATGTTGAGACTGGTATCGATTTACGCCCGCCCGTCATCGAGCGGACATTCGACTCCGCCAAAGTGGAGAAGATGTTTGGCTACGATGTCAGGCACACCATCGAACCGGAGATTACCTACCGCTACGTTGCCGGGATCGACAACTTTTTGAGTGTGCTGCGTTTCGACGATGTCGACGTCGCCAGCGACACGAATGAGCTTCAATACGGAGTAACCCAACGGCTATTTCTGCGGCCGGTGAAATTTCGCCCCTGCGTCGAGAAGCCGGCGACCGGCGACCGTAAAGAAGACCCCGACGAGGATGGAGGCAGGGTCTACGCCAGGGAAAAGGGCGGCGACTCCAGACCCCTGTGCGGCAATCGCGAGTTGATCAGTTGGCGATTGTCGCAGAAGTACTTCTTCGATGAGAATTTCGGCGGCGCAGTCATCAATGGGCGGCGCAACATCTTCGACACGACGTTGAACTTCTCCGGAATCGCCTTCCTGACCGAGCCGCGGGCGATTGCTCCGTTGATCTCGCGGCTGCGTGTTCGAACGTCGGAACATATGGATGTCGAATGGGACTTCGATCTGGATACCGGAGCGAAGAAATTTACGTCCAACAATCTGCTGGTCGACCTGCATGAGAACAATATCCTTGCCGGATTGAGCTATGCGAAATTGAATGCGCCAGGACGTTTTTTCACGGAAGGAGTCAGTTCGTCGGTCTCAAAGTTCAATCAGTTACGGCTTCTGCTGGGGTATGGGTCGCCGACCAGAGCCGGACTGGGGGTTGCAGCGAACGTCGGACTCGATCTCAACGCCGGGGACTCGGGACTGGTGCAGTATGGAGCGCTCCAGGGCTCCTATAACTGGGACTGCTGCGGGTTCGGCCTTGAAGTGCGAAAGTACGAGCTGGGCGCGGTACGCAACGAAACTTCAGTGCGGTTCAACTTCACGCTGCTGAACATCGGGACGGCGGGCAATCTGAGACGTGCGGCGAGCTTGTTTTGAGCCTTATTTCAACGATGGTTGCAAGTGGTTGCGCCTCTGAAAACGGCATCTGCGTGAGATAATCGAGGTATTGTGCCTACTGTTGTGAAGCCGTTCTGTGCTCTCGTCTTTGCCCTTACGCTGGCCGCTCTCGGTTGCCACGCACAAACGCCGGCGGAGACCTCGGGAAAGCTTTCTCCGGAACTCGCGCGGCGAGTTGAGGTGTTGATCCGGTCGAAGTCGACCGTCTCCCCTCATTATGTGATCCAGATCGGCCCACGAACCAGGAGCGAAGTGCCCGGGTTCGATAGCATCAGCGTAACCTTCGCCGCGGATGGCAAGACAAGCAAGCCGGTGCCGTTTCTGCTTTCGACCGATGGCAAGACGCTGGCTCAGTTCACCAGGTACGACATCGGCAAGGACCCGAAGCTTCTGGTAAGCGGAGACGGACGGCCGGCGCGCGGCGGCCCCGGAAATGCCCCCGTGCTGATCGTCGGTTTCGACGACCTGGAATGTCCGTATTGCGCGAGGATGCATGCTCAACTCTTTCCTGCGTTAACGGCACGCTATAAGGATCAGATTCATATCGTCTACCGCGATTTTCCATTGGAAATCCATCCGTGGGCTATGCGCGCGGCGGTCGATATCAACTGCGTTGCGACACAGAGCCCAACCGGATATTGGAACCTGGTTGACTATATCCATGCGCATGCGGCGGAGATGGGTGGCGAGGAGAAGAGCCTGGCGAAGGCAAACGACACGCTCGATTCTTTGTCGCGCGACGAAGGAAAACGGCAGAAAGTAAATGCCGAAATCCTGAATGCATGCATCACCAAACAGGACGATACGGCGATCAAGGCTTCGATTCAGTTGGGGGAGACACTGGGCGTCGATGCGACCCCGGCGCTTTTTATCAATGGAGAGGTGCTGGAGGGGTTTGCCCCACTCGAGGATGTATATCGTATGATCGATAACGCGCTGATTGCTTCGGGCCAGACGCCACCACCGCCGCCACCGGCCGCTCCAGTACAGCCTCCAGCCGCCTCGGCAGCCAAACCAGGCAATTAGCGGAAGAATGCAGGAGATTGGAATGCGGGAGATGCAGGACGTAGCGACATTGTCGACCGGTGCCCACCGGTCTTTCACCATGCGCCCCTTTCATCAGCCTTCCCTCAGTATGGTGCTGGTTATGACGGTCGGGCTGGTGGCAGTTACAGGCTGCAATCACGGTCACAACGCCGATGTCGTCGCCACTGTGAACGGTCATGCCATCATGCGCGCCGACCTGGACAAGGCTTACCAGATGCAGCTTGGGGATGCCCCTCAGCAGCGGCAGCTTCCCCAGGTGCAGGCCGATTCGTTGCGGTTGAATGTACTGCATGCGCTGATCGACGACGAGATTGTGGAGCAGCGCGCCGCCAAGATGAATCTGACGGCGACCAATGAAGAAGTGGATGCAAAGTTTGCCGAGATGAAAGCGCCCTACACGGAAGAACAGTTCCAGGAACGCCTCAAAGCGAGCAATCAGACGATCGACGACCTGAAGCACGCGTTGCGACGAAATCTCACCATCGACAAGCTGTGGAACAAAGAGATCAATTCCAAGATCACCGTCACAGATGCGGATGTTGCCAACTACTACAATCAGCACAAGGCCGAGTACAACCTGCGCGAGACCCAGTATCATCTGGCGCAGATTCAGGTGACCGATCAGCCATCGGCGCAGCCAGGCAACCTGCAAAACAGCAAGGCAACCAATGACATCGAAGCCAGGAGAAAGATGCAGGCCCTCAAGACCAGGCTGGATAGCGGAGAAGACTTCGGCACCATTGCCATGAATTTCTCCGAGCAGCCGGAGACGGCGCCAAATGGCGGCGATATGGGTTTCGTCGGGGAATCGCAGATGCATGCCGATCCCGCCATCTTCAACGCGGTCACAAAATTGAAGGCCGGAGAGACAACCGACATCCTTCCGCTTCTCGATGCGCAAACCAAGAAACCCGCCGGGTACGCGATTTATAAACTGCTCTCACGCGATCCTCCAGGGCAGCGAGAGCTCAACGATCCGCGAGTGCAGCAGGCGATCCGTCAGCAACTGCGAGACGGCAGGGCTCAATTGCTGCGAGCAGCCTATCTCGAGATGGTGAACGATCAGGCCAAGATCGAAAACTTCTTTGCCGAAGAGATCCTCAAGAACGACGCGCACTGAAATCAAAACTATTTCCTGGAGAGGCTTTGATGACGCAGTCACAGGTGCGTTTCGCGATTCTCGGCTTTGGCCACCATGCTGTTCGCCGTCTCCTGCCCGCTTTTTCGAAATGCGAGCAGGCAATCTTGACCGGGATGTGGCGGCGGGACCAGGCAGCTGCCGTCCAGAACTGCGCCGACTACAACATTCCTCATTGTTTCCCTACCCGGGAGTCCCTCTGTTCCTCGCCTGAGGTCGATGTCGTCTTTATTACCTCTCCCGATGCGATGCACAAAGACGATGCTTTGCTGGCGCTCGAGCACGGAAAGGCAGTCCTGTGCGAGAAGCCGGTAGCGATGAACGCGGCTGAGGCCGAGCAGATCGCCGCCGCCGCGCGAGCAGCCGGCAAGCTCTTCGGCATCGCGCAGAACTTTCGCTACAACCGAAGTCTGGAGTGGATGCGGCAACAGATCGCGGCAGGAAGTATCGGCAAACCGCAGCTCGCCCACGCCCAGTACTCTTATCCGGCTGCGCAAGCTCCGCGCAAATGGATTGCCGATCCCACGCTGGCATGTGGCGGTCCCATTGCCGATGTCGGCGTTCATTGCATCGACGCGCTGCGCTTTGTGCTCGGCGAAGATGTCGTGAGCGTCAGCACCCTGGCGCACAAGGATGAGGCTTCGGGAAAAGTGGAGGCGATCGCCTCACTGCAGTTGGAGATGACGGGCGGTGCTTATGCGAATGTGACCGCGAGCGCACGCGCTCCCTATCGCACCCTCGTCGAGGTCACAGGCAGCAACGGAGCGCTGGTCGCGGAGAATGGTTTGACCGTCGATCGCCCCGTGCAGTTGGTTGTGCGCCGGGCCGGTGAGATGGTGGAGACGGTCACGGTTGAAAATGGCGATGGCTACACTCGCATGCTGGATAGCTTCGCCTCGGCGTTTCGAGGCAATGGAACCTTTGCTGCATCGGGCGAAGATGGTGTCATCAATATGCGGGCGCTCGACGCTGCCTACAAGAGCTGGCAAAGTGGGCGTCGCGAGGCCGTGTAATTAGCGCAAAGCCGTTGCCAGCGCAGTCGTTTCGCTATGGTGCGATGTGGCTGGGCTGCGGTCGTTCGGCGCTGCTGGAAGATATCGTTTATAGACGCTGATGTGAAAACAGGCTTGCTGAAACTCCTCTTCCACATCCACCTTGCCCTCCTGAACCAGCGGCAAAAGATAGCCGCGCAGCCACGCGATCTCGGTCAGGGAGAGGCCATGCTTCGCAATATCGATCGCCTGGCCGGTGAGATGGGGAGAGGCTGTGTCGCCTTCAGCCGGCGCCGCATTGCCGTTGATATGCAGAAGATGGTGTTGAAATTCGACAGTGCGAACGGCGGAGTTGACCTGTAACGGCGTATGGAAGTGAGCGTAATGCGCGCGCGCCAGGGTGGCAAGGAACTGCGCGGTCCAGGGCCGGCAGTAGCGACGGTTCAAGGGAAGCCGATCGTCGATCTGCAAGCTATTCGTGGCAGGAAGAGAGACCAGCAGATGCTCGCCTCGCATCGTCAAAAGATCTTCATCGGTCTGGACCCGGTCCAGACCTTCGCGTTCGGCTACCTCGTTCTGATGAACGAGAATCTCATGAGAGCCCCGAAGCGGTGGTGGAACAATGAGCCGGCCGCGTTTGTTATAGAGACCTGGCAGAAGGACAGGGGTTGAGGCCTCCTCTTCCACGCTGATCATGTGCGGCTTTTCGGCCGTTCTCCTCAGAACGACAGAGCTAACGTGGCGCCGTCCACGGCGCGTGGTGACGCGCGTCACTGCAGCAGCAGTGTGTCTGCTCTTGACATGTCTTGTGCTGACCGTGGATTTGCGGTGGACTGAGCGGGAGACGGCGGTCCTGGCAGCGCGATGGCGGACTCGCTTGGCCACGCTTTGCGCAGGAAGGAGACATACCGCGACAAGCGCCAGAAGGGCCGTAATGGAGGCGTTCACACGCATGATGATTTCAGAGGCGCGGAACGCCAGAGCACCTCCTACGCTAATACGTTGGTTTGCGTGAGAGCAAGTGATCAGGTCGGTTCCGTGTACTTGTCGATTAACAGCTCGAGCACATTGAGCAACAACCTTATCTTTGCTGACTTACCCAGGTTTGAAGATCGGCGGCGGTCTGGACACGGTTCTGCATCAATGCGTCGAGCAGCGCACGGGTAGAGACGGCGGAGAAAGACTGTTCAACCCGCGCAGGAGTCTGTTGATTGGGCAGCTTGACGATGTAGGCGGGTCGCGGGTCGAACTCGCCGCCATGGCTTGCAGACTGGTCCTCGTCGGTCCAGGTCAGCGACGACGTCCAGATTTCGGCGGTGCGCCAGGAGTGGTCGCCCATGACGATGATCGTGGAGGAGTCCCACTGGCCGTGCCGTTCGAGTAGTTGACGAAAATGTTTGAGATAGAGATCGGACAGCGCGAGATTGTCGATGTATGACGTGTGTTTGGTGCTGAAAGCTCTCTTGTGCCGATCGTAGAAGCCATAGGGGTGCGGGATCGGAAGATGCAGGAACAGGAAATCGATCGAGGGATCGGCAAGATAGGCGTCGCCCGCGGCCAGCAGACGGCGATAGTCGCTGGAGTGCTGGCGAATGTCGCGAGTCTCATCGGAAGGAGAGCCGGGACCGTGGCCGAAGAGATGCTTCGTATCGAGCCAGAAATTCCGGAAGGGACGAACCAGGTCGACCGCGAGAGAACGGTTCGGAGACAGATTGGCTGGAGTAGGTTCGCGAAAGGTCCAGAAACAATGGTCGAGAACCTCAGGCATGATCCGGCAGTAAGGATTGAACCACCCGGCGATGGCCGTGCTATAGCCGGCGTCGATGGCGTCCTGGAAGACGGTCTGGCTTTGACGAAAAGGAACCCAGTTGCCGGTCGAAGGATCTCTGAGAGAGAGAAGCAGGCCGCGCGCAGAGACATCGACCGCGTTGGCGGGTATGCCCGTGAAAAGAGACGGAATGATGTAGCGGGTATACATTCCGGCCGGCACTACGTGAGTGAAGACCGTCGATTGAGCAGCAAGCTTGTCGAAGGCTGGGAGTTGAAGGCCGGGAAAGCGATGCTCATAAAGCTGTTCATAGGAGAGCTCATCGAACAGAACCCAGATGACGCGCTTGCGGAATTGTGAGGATGCAGCGGCCGGCCGAGTCTTGTGCAGCGCGGGCGCAGGATTGAGATTGCGAGCCTGCCAGCAGTTCCAAATGAGTTGCGCGAAGATAATCAGCCCGGAAAAAGCGAAGAAAGCCAGAATCGCCGCGGCGACGTGCCGGATTTTCTCGAATGGAGCAACGAAGTTCCTCCAGAAGATCGAGATTGCGGCAAATGCGAAAAGGCAGATGCCAAAAACCGAGTAGGTCAGCCAATCGGGAACTCCAACCCCAAGGAAGTTCGCGCAGGAATGGAGAAGGATTGACGGAAGAGCGAGCAGAAACGCCGACCAGATGATGACACGGAGAGCGCCCGGCCGGTCCGCCAGGAACAGAAGCGACATGAAAAGTATCGAGAGAGTAACGACGTAGACGATTATCGGAATAATGACCGAAGAGGCCGACCCGACGAGATGATAGACCAGGTCGTGCCCGGGAGAAATAAGATAATACGTCAGGTCGATCAGATACAGATTCGCAAGGCCAAAGGCAACCGTGATGTGGTGGGCGAGGGGTTTCACCGCCTGCTTTCGTTCCGGACGAGGTAACAGGATGCGAGCACACGCATGGGCCGTTTCAAGTCAGGATAAAACCTGGTGAGGAAAGCTAAAGACAGGTCCTTCGCGATGCCGGCGAAGGTCTTACGATACACCGCTGGACGGCGGAATATCCTCGCGGGTCTTGGCAAAGATGTTTTTGAGGCGGCGACGGAAATAAAACAACGCTGCGGAGAGCGTCGCTCCAATCCCTTGAAAGATCAGAAGTCCGGAGCCGGGATCTACATAAGCATAAGCCTGGCGCTCAAAGGTAAAACTGAGCGCGACGAGAAGCATTAAGGTGATCGCGAAATATTTCAGACTATGAGCCATTCGTCTTTCCTCAGGAGCGCTGTTTGCATCGACAACCTCGCTCTGAGTGAAGACGGCCTTAGGAAGAAAAAGTTTCGGTTACCATGATCTTTTGATGTCTCCATTTTGTCTCTTTTCTTCTGCGCGGGTGAACTAAATCGGAACCTGCGGGATCTCTTGACGAGTGAAAGCAGGGGACCCGTTCCGACACCGTTATTTAAAGCGTTTGATCGTATGATTTTCGCTCAGCCGGTTCAGCGTGTACGATTGGCGCAACCGAATTCAACCCTTTTAGGGACACGGAGAAACTTACTTGCGCCTTACTTCGTCTTCTAGCATTTTTTCTGCATGGATACTCACGGGATTCGCCACCGTATGTCTCGCCGCTGGCTCTGGCGAAAAACCTCATCTCTTGCAGCGGCCCGCGTTGAGCCAGTCCCAGATCGTCTTCAACTATGCAGGAGATCTGTGGAGCGTGGATCGCAAAGGGGGCCGCGCAACCCGATTGACCGTGGGCGTCGGTACTGAGACTTCACCGGTGTTTTCTCCCGATGGAAGCACCATCGCGTTCACAGGGGAATATGACGGCAATACCGATGTGTTCACCATCCCTGCTGCCGGTGGAGTGCCTCATCGCGTCACCTATCATCCCTCCGCAGATGCGGCGGTAGGCTGGTCGCCGGATGGAAAAGAGATTGTATTCCGCTCGGACCGGCAGGCGAACAGCCGGTATACGCAGCTCTATGAAGTCCCGGCAGCAGGCGGATTCGCCAGGGCGCTCCCGCTGCCGATGGCGTACGAAGGTGACATCTCCAGCGATGGCGCGAACATAGCTTATTCGCCGCTCGGTCCCTCCTTCAGCTTCGACTACAACCGCTATGTGGCATGGGGAAACTATCGCGGAGGCCGCGCCAGTACCATCTGGATTACCGGATTGAAAAACCTCAACAGCGCCGAGATTCCGCACGAAACCGGCTCTGACCTCGATCCCGTCTGGGTTGGCAAGATGGTCTACTTTCTCTCCGACCGCAGCGGACCAATGACGCTGTACAAGTACGATCCCGCCAGCAAGGCTGTGACGGAATGCGTCAAGAACGCCGGCAAACCGGACATCCACTCCCTGTCGAGCGGCCCCGGCGGATTGGTCTACGACCAGCTGGGTGAAATTTATTTGTATGACATCGCCAGCGGTCAATCGCACCAGGTATCGATCGACGTTACCGGCGATCTGCCCGAAGTCAGGGCGCGAATCGAGAACGTAAGTACGCAGATCGATCATGCCGCCATCTCCCCTACCGGTTTGCGCGCAGTATTCGAAGCGCATGGCGAGATCCTCACCGTGCCCGCAAAGAAAGGGCCGACGCGGGATATTACCAACACCCCCGGTGTCATGGAGCGCAGCCCGGCATGGTCGCCGGACGGGCAATCCATCGCCTTCTTCTCCGATGAATCAGGACTGTACGCAATGCATGTAGCGAGCCAGACTGGAAGCGGAGCCGTCAAGAAATTTCCGCTCGCGAAGGAATCCGCATATTACTTCGATCCGGTGTGGTCGCCGGACTCCAAGCTGCTGGCGTTCCGCGACAATCATCTGCGCCTCTGGATGCTGGACACAACCAGCGGCAAGCTGACGCACGTCGGCGCCGACGACTACTACCAGACCGACAAACGCGACATCGCATGGTCGCCCGATTCCAAGTGGCTTGCCTATTCGCAGATCGTCGCGAACCATCTGCATGCGCTGTTCCTGTATTCGGTTGATGCAGGGACAGCGACGCAGTTCGCGCCGGAGTCGGCGGATTCGCGCTTCCCCACCTTCGATCGCAATGGGAAGTACCTGTATTTCGCGGCAAGCACAAGCTCCGGTGGAACCTCCGCCGGCCTCGACATGACCAGCGATCTGCTCTCCCCCTCGCGCAATTTATATGCAGTCGTGCTGGCGGCGGACCAGGCCTCTCCTATCGCACCTGAAAGCGATGACGAAAAAACTCCCGCACAGGCGAGAGAGAAAACCAGGGAAAATGCCGACGCCACACCCGCAGGCGAAGGAGAGCGAGCGAGACAAGGCGCAGCAAGACCGCCTGCTCCACCGGCGCAAGTCAAAATTGATCTCGCAGGAATTCAGAATCGCATCGTCGCGCTGCCGTTGCCGGCCGGCGATTATCTGGAGCTGGTCGCAGGCAAACCGGGCGTACTGTACTTCCGCCACGCGGGCGGCGGCAACCGCTTCGCAGAGCGTGCAGCCACGTTGAGCCGATTCGTCTTCGATACGCGCAAAACCGAAAAGCTGGCCGACCGGGTCGGTAGTTTCGATCTCTCCGCAGACGGAGAAAAAATGCTCCTGGCCTTG
>DATAVY010000124.1:0-3325 GCA_036267495.1 Edaphobacter sp. | reverse complement strand
ATTGCGGTGTATGACTTTGGCGGCGGGACGTTCGATATTTCGATTTTGAAGCTGCATGAGGGAATCTTCGAGGTGATCGCGACGGGTGGGGATACGCACCTGGGCGGGGACGATATCGACAACCTGCTGATTGCGATTGCGCTGGATGATATCGCCGGTGATCTGAGTATGGATGTTCGGGGGAATGGCGAGGCGGTGCAGGCGGTTCGCAAGGCGGTGATCGAGGCGAAGATTTTGCTGTCGACGGCGGAGACGGCGATGCTGAATGTGGAGCTGCCGGCGGCCGGTGGCGTCGCAGGGAAGGAAGCGAAGCGGTATCTGCGGCAGATTACGCGGACGCAGTTTGAGGAGTTGATCGCGGGCGTGATTTCTCGGACGGCAGGGCCTTCGCGGCAGGCGTTGAAGGATGCGGGGTTGACTGCGGCCGCGATCGACGAGGTGGTGCTGGTGGGCGGATCGACGCGGATTCCGGCGGTGCGGGCGCTGGTGGATGATTTATTTCAACTGAAGGCTCGGGGGAAGAGGCCGCATACCGAGCTGAATCCGGATGAGGTGGTGGCGCTGGGGGCGGCGGTGCAGGCGCAGATTCTGGCGGGCGGATCGGCGGCTACGGAGGATTTGCTGCTGCTGGATGTGACGCCGCTGTCGCTCGGGATCGAGGCGCTGGGTGGCGTGGTGGCGAAGATCATTCAGCGGAACTCGACCATACCGGCGAGCGCGACGGAGCACTTTACTACCGGCGTGGATGGGCAGACGAATGTGGCGATCCACGTGGTGCAGGGCGAGCGGGAGATGGCGAAGGATTGCCGTTCTTTAGCCAGATTTGATCTGAAGGGGATTCCGCCGATGGTCGCAGGGCTGCCTCGGATCGAGGTGAAGTTTCTGATCGATGCGAATGGGATTCTGCATGTGAGCGCGCGCGAGCAGAGAAGCGGCAAAGAGGCTGAAGTCGAGGTGAAACCAACATACGGACTAACCGATGAACAGGTGGAGACGATGATTCTGGATTCGTTCGATAACGCGGAAGAGGATGTTCGGGAGCGGCAGTCGATTGAGGCGAAGAATGAAGCGCAGACGATTCTGGCTGCAGTGAAGAAGGGCAAAAAGCATGAGGCGTGGCAGATGCTTTCGAGCGACGAGATTGCCAAGATCGAGCAAGGGGTCTCGTATCTGGAGGCGGCGTTGCCGGGTGGAAATCATCGGATCATTCGCGAGGGGATTGAGCGGCTGGACAAGGCGACGCGGCGGTTTGCGGAGTTGATGATGGACGATGCGGTCTCGGGCGCGGTGCAGGGCAAGACGATGCAGGCCGCGGGTGAAGGGCTGGGCAAAGGGCCGACGGCGCCGCATCCATTTGCCAAGGCCGAGATTAGCGATTCTGAGATTAGCGATTCGAAGGGCTAGAAGGCGATAATTAGAGATATGTCTGAGATGAAGATGGTTGAAGTTGTGGATGTGTCAAAACCTGCCGGTGAAGGCATGGTGCGGGTAACGTTTTTGCCCGAGGGAAAGACGGTTGAGTTTGAGTTCGACACGCTCCCGTACGAGGGGCACGGCGAGCCGATGTCGTTTCTGGATGTGGCGGAGAACTTCAATATTTTTCTCGACCATGCCTGTGGCGGGGTGTGTGCGTGTACCACTTGCCATGTTCACGTGAAGGAAGGTGCGGCGGGGCTCAGCGAACCGGAGGACCTGGAGCTGGACCGCATGGAGACGGCGGCAGATATTCAGTTGAACTCGCGGCTGGGGTGCCAGGCCGTGATCGAGAAGCCGGGGACGTACGTGGTGGAGATTCCAAAGTGGAACCGGAACTATGTGCAGGAGGGAAAACCTGCGCATGGGCCGGGGAGTTGATTCGTCGACGCATTAGTTGAAGATAAAGATCCTATTTGTCCGTTGTGCTCGTCACGATTTTTTCAGGCACGATGATGTGACTTCCCAGTGAACTTATGCCGCACTGCAGAAGGTAATCTGCAATGCCATTGAGTTCGCATGGCAAACGGGTTGGGTCTGCAGAATCTCCGCGGGGAACGTAAATGACCATGCCCTGCCTTGCGCGAGTCAATAGGACACGGTAAGCGTTTTTTCGATATATTTGCTTTTCAGTATTGGCGATGAGACTCCATTTGCTTTGTCTGCCGTAGTGCAGATTGCGCGGAATCCAATTGGTGCCGGACCAGATGAGGTCTCCGCCCCAGCAGAGACCGACCCAATCCAACTCCAGGCCTTGTATCTCGAATTCAGTTGCAAAGACCTCGCAGGCGTAGCTGGATCGAATGTCAGTTCGAGACGCCAGGTACCAATGATGCCAGGGATACTCTGCATGAAAGG
The DNA here is from genome assembly GCA_036267495.1 of Edaphobacter sp. Lineage (GTDB taxonomy): Bacteria > Acidobacteriota > Terriglobia > Terriglobales > Acidobacteriaceae > Edaphobacter. The sequence goes on along the minus strand of DATAVY010000124.1, from coordinate 994 downwards.
CGGAAGTCGGTTCCAGGCCTTCGGCGCGCAGTCTTGCCGCGCCCGAGGAACCGGCGAGACCAAATCTGCTATCGCCAAGTGATTCTGTCTTGAGTTTTGAACGGGTCTGATCAAGATCGCGGGAGAGAAATAATGGATAGCGATGCGTGATGTTCATTTCTCGGGCGCGTTGTGGCTGGCCGTCGAGCACAAGGTTGACCCACTGGGCAAGGTTGTCTGCGCGGAGACTTCGATTCGATGTCCTCAGATGAAGAGTTGTGCGTTGATGAATGTTCTTGGCTTCGCGAAAATTAGAAAAGAGACAATGGCCGGCAGTTGAGGTGCCACCGTCAATCACTTCTGGTGACGCGTAGATTTGCCAGTCGCAGGGACTAGCCTGAAGAGCTTTTCCCCATTCCTCCAATCCCGCTTCTCCGTTGTTGATCTCCTGTCCCCCTCCGACCAGAGCAACTACGACTGCCCAATCATTATGGCGCTCCATGATTTGGAGTAGCATCTCCGGCTCGGAATAGTTACGACGAAACTTGCTCATGTTCTGCTTCAGATTCCAGGCTCGCTGCGCTTCGTCAAAGATGACGACGTGATTTGAGGGAGGACGGTTGGGATCTTCGTCGGTATACGTTTTGGCAAAGACATGCACGTTTTCAATCAGAGTCTTGGCCTGAATACTTGACTGCGCCGCGGGTATGCCATCGCGCATGCCTTGTTTCCGGAAGAGCTCTTGCAGGACCTGTACCAGTGGCCCGTTCCCACTCATAAAGTGAATGGCGTCGGTTCGGCTTTCGTTAAGATGTGCCAGGCTGAGACCAACTAATGTCTTGCCCGATCCTGGTACGCCGGTGAGAAAACAGATTGCGTGCTGATGGTGCGTCTGCGCTTGATCGATGACCGCACGGATTTCTTTCGTGACTGTTTCGATGTCGTGCTCAGCGGCTTCAGAATGGGCGACTTCGCGAATGCTTAAGCCAGTTCGAAGAGCGAGAGCAGCATCAAT
>DATAVY010000123.1:0-8504 GCA_036267495.1 Edaphobacter sp. | reverse complement strand
GCAAGTACAAGGCGGTGCTGTGAGGATTTCGCGCGACAAGTTGAACAAGCTGGCCCATACGGTGGCCGATACGCTGGCGGAGATTCCCGAGGTGGATTTTCTGGAGGATCGGAATACGATCCGGCAGGAGGCGCGCAAGGCCCTGGAGAAGCTGCTGACCGAAGAGACGAAGATCGATGCGGCGGCGCGGCAGAAGATCGCCTCGCAGCGGAAGATCATTGTGGAAGGATCCCAGGAGTGGGACATTCTTTACCGGAAGTATTACAACGATGAGGTAAAGAAGCTGGGCTTGTAGGGACAGGGAATAGGGAAAAGGGAGTAGTACCCCCCATCCCCTAAAGTACGCAAAGTCTTCAAATCAGATACTTTAAGTCTGGACTTCGACTTTTGGTTCGTGGGTTTTGTTTACGCTGAGCCTCACTTCTGTGGTGTTCTGGCGGAGCGTTTTGTCAAGCGAGGCGGTTTTTTTGGTAGTAGGCCAGTTTGAAACTCCGGGCTAATCAAAGCTACCGCTCAACCCGTTTTCGGGGAGGTTCGACGCCGAGAGACTGGGGAGGCTGAACCCTCGGGAGGGCAAGCGCACTCCCGTTTCCAAGGCAAAAGGTAATCCTGCCACGTCCGCTAGCGGGATGTAGTTGGCTTGGCGGCGGCGAGATGAGAGGGTTCGTAGCCTGCAGCGATGCTGATGAATTGGTTAAGGTCCTTGAACTGATCGGAGCGGGCGCAGCGGCGGACCGCACCTTCGGGCCGGTTGATGCGGAACTCCAGAACAGGGGTCTTGCTCAGAGCAACGAGGTCAGACTGATGGACGTGGAAGGCAGTGGTCTCGTGCGGAATAACCTGACCTTCCGCGTCAGGTCCATAAGAGACGACGCTGCCGTTGATTGTACGGAATGCCCCGGATACTCCGTCTATCTGGGTCTGGAGTTTTTCTCCGCGGCGAAGGCCGAGCGTGGCGCCATGGGAAAGGTCAGTCGAGATGAAATACCAGACGCCGCCGTCCGACCGCTGATTCGCCGAGATGACCAGATCGATGTCAGTACCCTGGAGGCCAGGTGCGGGATCGCCGGGGCATGGCTGCGTTAGGACGTTCACCAGGGTGAGCTTCTTAAGCTGCGTCGAAGGGTCGACCACCTCGAAGATAGATTTTGATTGCGAACCGACGCTGGGTTTGGCAGACCCATACGACCCATACGCGAGGGCCGCGTTGAGAAACTCCGCCAGGTCGCGCATGCGTTTGGCATCCGTGCAACGCTGCACCTCCTGACGCTGGCCGTTGATGCGGAATTGGAACCCTTTTGCCGTGGTGAGTCTGACGAGATCGGCCCGCGAAGCACTGAAGGGAACGGTTTCGTGCACGTAAGAATGACCGCCCGAGTATCGGTTGGTGGTGGTACTGCCCGCAGGGGTACTCAGGGTGCCGGCCACTCCGTCGATAAGCGTATTCATGGTGCCCGCCGGACGAAGGCTGAGCGTATAGCTGGCCCCGTCCATCTCAGGAGAGATGAAGTACGAAGCGGTGTGGTTCTGGTTCTGCGTCGCGGTGAAGAGCAGATGCACTCCAGGATCATGCAGTCCAACAGAAGGGTCGCCGGGGCAGCTGCGGGTGGAGACTTCGAGGAAGAGCGTCTTCAGGCCGGTGTAGGGATCCACGGACTCATGGATATTTTTCGATTGCGGCACGGCGTGCGCGGCAACCAGTAAAAGACCAGCAAGCGGAAGGAAATCCCTCAACTTCTTCATGACCGGAGATTATAGCGTGACCAGCGGCTAAGGTTAGCCAATGTGGTGCGAGTAGCGCTCTGTGCCTGGCAAGCCGCGAGACGCGCTCAATTCCACATGCCGTTTGACAAAGCCTGACCGAGAAACAACAAGGGATGATGCGCTTTTCTGTCGCGACTTTTGCTTCGTAGCGTTCTGCTTTCGGGACGGTTTGGACTCAGCGTCTTCGACCGGTGATTCGCTTGTATGGTGTGGGAGAAGCGGCTATACTTCAAGAGTGTCTGGAGAGAGTTTCCTCCTGTGCCTGCTGTGATTTTGGCGTTATGGTGTAACTGGTTAACACGTCGCCCTCTCAAGGCGAAGAGTCCGGGTTCGAGCCCCGGTAACGCTACCAGATCTTCTTCTTCTGAATTTTGCGAAGCGGACGGCTTATAGTTGAGTGGTGGGACGATGTTGTGTGTGCGGCGCCATGGTGTAACTGGTTAACACGCGGCCCTTTCAAGGCTGAGAGTCCGGGTTCGAGCCCCGGTGGCGCTACCAAAATCCTGCAGTGATCCCGGCAAGCAGTCCCTCTACTTTGTTTCCATACAATCAGGCAAGTGCCAAGGTATGTTTTTTTCGATGCGAGGATTGTCGAATGCGAAGAAGTGCAGTGCTAGGGAGCGGAGTTGTTCAATCCGGGCATGTGCGACTTTCAAGTGTTTCCAGGTTGGGCAAAATCTCCAACGGGCATGTCCCTGCACTTGACGGTCTGCGCGGTTGCGCAGTGCTTCTAGTCTTCTATTTTCACGCGTGCAATACTCTTCCGGCGCACTGGAGAATACTTGCAGGCTTAGGCTGGACGAGATCGATCTCTTCTTTGTTCTTTCAGGGATACTTAAGCACGAATATTCTGCTGAACAGTCGAGAATCCCGGCGTTATTACAGATCGTTTTATGGACCGTGATGGAGCATCCGGTTCTTAGACTGAAGCGATCTTCCCTTACTGAATTATCGCGGCGAGCGAGACCGCTACAGCCATCGATGTTTTCTGGTTTCGGGTCGAATCCAGGTAAACCTAAAAAACCTTGCGTCACATGCTTCGCATCGGTAGGGATAGATGCGAAGCGTCGCCAGCAATATCTCAATGGTCGACCGCTTGCTTCGTCGCGTATCTTCCGAGTGACACTTAGGGCAGCGCATGAGCTAGTTTATCGCGAACCTAACCTGGCAACCGGTTGAACGCTAGCTTGTTTTGAGTCGCTCCAGTAGAAGGCGGCGAGAACGCCGGATTTTTCCTGGTGAGCGAAAAGCAGATATCGCGGCCGGATGGTGGGGACTTTCAAGTGCGACTGTGTGTGACCAGAGCGATATACTGGTGGGGTGACGAAGACTTTTTATATCGAAACCTTTGGCTGCCAGATGAATGCCCACGACTCCGAGAAGGTGATCGGGACGCTGGAGCATGAGGGGTATGCCCGGGTGGAGGATGAGGGCGAGGCGGGGCTGATTCTATATAACACCTGCTCGATTCGCGATAAGGCGGAGCAGAAGGTGTTTCACCGGCTGAATGAGTACAAGCGGCTGCAGGGCGAGGGGAAGAAGTTCGCCGTGCTAGGATGCGTGGCGCAGCAGGAGGGGGAGCGGATTTTTGAGAAGGCTCCGTATGTGTCGATGGTGGCGGGGTCGGCGTCGTACAGGAATTTGCCGGAGATGCTGCGGCGGCTGGAGGCTGGGGAAGAGCGGATTACCGGGCTCGACGACCGGCAGACGGAGCTGACGTTTGAGACGGAGTTTACGGCGCGGTCGAATCCGCATCGCGGGTACATCACGATTATTGAAGGCTGCGACAAATTTTGCGCTTACTGTGTGGTTCCGTATACGCGGGGAAAGGAGCGGAGCCGAACTTCGGCTTCGGTGCTGGTGGAGGCGCGGAGGATGGTGGACCTGGGATATACGGAGATTCAGTTCCTGGGACAGAATGTGAACTCGTGGCGCGATCCTTCGAATTCTCCAGGGCGAAAGTCGTTTGCGGAGTTGCTGGTTGCGGTGGGCGAGATGCCGGGGATTCGGCGAGTGAGGTTTACGACTTCGCATCCGCGAGATTTTACTCGGGACATTGTGGCGGCGATCGATGCTATGCCGACGCTTTGCGATCATGTGCACCTGCCGGTGCAGTCGGGGTCGAATGTGGTGTTGAAGGCGATGGCGCGGGAGTATACGCGGGAGTGGTACCTGGAGCGGATGAGCTGGATCAAGGCGGCGAAGCGCGACATCAGCATTACGAGCGATATGATCGTCGGGTTTCCGGGCGAGACGGATGCGGACTTTGAAGAGACGATTACGCTGGTGGGCGAGGTGAAGTATGACGCTGTGTTTGCTTTTAAGTTTTCGCCGCGTCCAAATACTCCGGCGGTGACGATGGCGGACAGCATTCCCGATGAGGTGAAGACGGAGCGGCTGCGGATCTTGATGGACCGGCAGCGAGAGATTCAGCGGGAGCACTATGGGCGGCACCTGGGGCAGGTGCAGGAGTGCATGGTGGAGAGTTATAACCCGGCGCGGGGGCAGGTGGTGGGGCGAAGCTCGCAGAATAAGACGGTGAACTTTACGACTGCGCAGATTGCGCAGGCGCAGCCGCCAGTGGGGAGCTATGTGCCGGTTCGGATTACGCAGACGCTGCCGAACTGCCTGGTTGGCGAGGCGATTCCGGATTCGGCGGAGGCTCAAGCGTTTGTGCCTGAGACGCGGGCGGCGGATTTTGTGGTGCTGAACTGAGATGACGACGACTCCGGTCCAACCCTTGACGCAGACCACCGATGAGGTGGAGATGCAGATTCGCGGGCTGATGATGGACCCGGTGACGAATCAGCCGATTATTGTGCTGAAGGATGTGGGTAGCGACCTGGTGCTGCCGATCTGGGTGGGAATCTTCGAGGCGAATGCGATTGCGCTGGAGCTGGAGAAGACGGCGATGCCGCGGCCGATGACGCATGATCTGCTGCAGAACATGGCGCGGGGACTGAATGCCGAGGTGCGCAAGGTGGTGGTCTCGGAGCTTCGCGAGGACACGTTTTATGCAGTGATCTGGCTGGATCACGCGGGGGAGACGGTGACGATGGATGCTCGACCATCGGATGCAATTGCGCTTGCATTGCGTTGGGATTGCCCGATTTATGTTAGCCGCGATGTGCTGGAGAATTCCAAGCAGGCGGCCAGCGGAGCGCAGAATGTGAATGCCGACGACATGCGACGGTGGCTGGAGAATCTGAACGACGACGATATGGGGCGGTACAAGATGTAGGTGGTTGGCGGCTCGCTTGAATCGTCAAGCATACCCCAGGGGCTGGAGCCCACTTCTGAGACACGTTGAGAGACCCAAGGCTAAAGCCTTGGGCTACCTGGAAGCCAAAACGCCGCTCTTAATCTAGCGGGGTTCGGGTGGTTTGCCGGTGAGTTGGTGGAGGAGGCGGTCCCAGGTGTCGCCGAACTGATCCCATCCGCCGAGATTTTTGACGCGGAGTAGAGCGGCCTGACTGAGTCTGCGCTGGAGTGTTGGGTCGTCGGCGATCTGTTGCATTTTTTCGGTGAGTGCTTCGACGTTGCGGTCGGGGATGATGAAACCTTGTTCGCCGTCAGTGAAGAGGTCTTCGGCGCCAGTGGCGGAGGTGGCTAGGATGGGGCATCCGCAGGCCATCGCCTGGCCCTGGACGAGAGCGAGGCCTTCTTCGATGCTGGGCAGAACGAGCAAGTGGCTGGCGCTCATTTTTTTTGCGAGCTGCGTCTGGGGGAGCGAACCGGTGAAGACGACGTTGCCGGTGGGAAGCGTGGCGAGCAAGGGGGGCATGTCGCTTTGAATCGCGCCGACGATGGTGAGGCGTTTCTTTGGGTGGCGGAGGCGGTCGAAGGCCTGCAGGAGATAAGGGATTCCCTTGCGAAGGCTGACCTGGCCGGCGAAGAGAACTTCGAAGGAGTCTGGCGGCGGTTCTTCGGTGCGGGTGAAGTGATCGAGGCGGACGCCGTAAGGGATGATGTGGATTTTTTCCGGGGGGACGCCCATTGCGACGAAGGAACGTTTGGCGATGGTGGATGGGACGGTGATGGCGTTGGCGGTTTCGTAGATCTCTTCTTCGCGAAGAGCGATGTGGGGTTTGGCGAGAGGCAGAGGGACGTTCCAGCGGCGGTACTCTTCTGCGACGATGTTTTCCTGATAGCGCTGGTGGGTGGAGCCGCGGTCGCAGATAAAGGTGCCGCCTTGCGATTGAACTTTGCGGCCGGTTAGCAGGCCTGCGCCGGAGATGGCGATGAAGGCGTCGCATGAGGCGATTCGATCGCAGGTCCAGCGATCGAAGGCAAGAGTGTTCCAGGAGTTCAGCCTGGAGGAGACCGAAGCGGGATAAAAGCGAAGACGGTTGAGCAGGTAGTCGGTGGTATGAATGAGAGGGAAGGTGGCGACGAGAGAACGGGGGAGGCCCTCGCGCTTCAACCGGGCCCAGGGCCAGGTTGAGTAGATCTTTTGAAGATGCGCTCTGCGGTGCAGTTGGTGTGCGAGTTCGAAGTGATGATAGACGCCAAAGACAGCGAGGGCGATTTGCATCGAAACTTATTCCTTCAGCTTGCTCGTTTGGTTTGAGTGTACAAGGTCAATGTGCGGGATGGGCGATGGTATATCTAGGAGTTGCAGGTTGCAGGTTGAAGGAGTTGGGGGTTGGGATTTAAGGGTTTTATCAAAGAGACCGGGTTTTCTGCGATTGCCGCGGTGGAACGCGGCTTTGGGGCGGGACGCTCCGGCGAGAGGAAGCTTTCGAGTTTTCGAAATTTTCTATTGCTGCAACATGCGACCGCGCTGGGGACGGTGATCCATGCGACTCCGCTGATTCCAGCGCTGCGAGAGGCGATGCCGGATTGCAGGATTGCGGTGGCGGCGAGCGGTTTTGGGGTGGAGGTGCTGCGCAATCATCCGGGGGTTGAGCGATTGATTGAGACTCCAAGCCCGCTGCGGGACTGGAGAGCGTCGGGGCAGGTGTTGCGGGAGAAAAATCCATTTGCGGCGAACGATTTCGTCCTGATTACGCCGGTGGGCAATGAGCGGACGCGGATTGCGCTGCAGACGTTGTTTGCCGGAGCGGCGGCGCGCGTGGGATTTACCCAGGTGCCGGCCTTGTATCGCAGGGCGCTCTCCTTCGACTACGGCAAGAGCCAGATTGAAAATAATTTGTCGATCGTAACGGCGCTGGGACATGGTTCGCGTCACTTCGAGCCACAGATGTTTTTCACGGCGGCGGAGGTGGAATGGGCCAAGCGGATGCTGGCGGAGGATGGCGTTCAGGAGGGGCAGATGCTGGCGGTGTTTGTGACGCAGACGAGCGTGACGCAACGCAAGAGCTGGCGGAAAGAACGATTTCAGGCAGCAGCGGAGTTTCTTGTCCGGCGCTATGGGGCGCATGTGGTTTTTGTCGGAACGGCGGCTGAGGCGGCGGCGATCGATGATCTGCGAGGGGGAATTTCGCATGCCACGAGCAACTTTGCGGGAAAGACGAATCTTTTGCAGATGGCAGCGCTGATGAGCCTGTGCGATGTGGGGTTGACGCTCGATACCGGAACATTGCACGTGGGACGCACAGTTGGATTGCCGATGGCGATCGTTGCTCCGGGGTGGTCGCCGCCGTTGGAGTGGCTGCCGCTGAACGATCCCCGCTATCGCATTCTGAAGAATGCGGAGATGGAGGTTTGTCCGGCGGATTACGTTATCGATGAGATTTCTGTCGATGAGGCGACGGATGCGTTGCGGGACCTGATCGAAGCCTTTCCGCCTGGACAGCGGGGACATGGTTGACGTGATGCATCAGCGCTGGCAGAGGCTGTCGAGGAAGGTGAAGAATTCGGGGAAGCTGATGGCGGCGGCTTCGGCTCCGTAAATTTCAGTGTCGCCGGCGGCGCGGAGGGCGGCGATGGAAAAGGCCATGGCGATACGATGATCGTTTCCTGAACCGCTGATGGCGCCGGAGTCGATCTGCGCGCCGTGGAGCTGCTGGTTGCCGGGAATCTCAAGGCCGTCTTCGTGCTCGGTGAAGGTGGCGCCCATGGCTTTTAGATTTTTGGCGACGAGGGCGATGCGGTCGGACTCTTTGACGCGAAGCTCTCTGGCGTCGCGGATGGTGATGCCTTCGGTGGTGTAGGGGGCGATGGCGGCGAGGACGGGGAGCTCGTCGATGATCTGGGCGGAGAGCGCGCCGCCGATGTGCATGCCGCGCGGGCCGCTGGCGGGGCCGTTGACCTGGATGGTGCCGATCATTTCACCGTGATGCTCTTCGACGTTGAGGACTTTAATTTTTCCGCCGAGCGCGGCGATGACGTCGAGGAGGGAGGCGCGAGTTGGATTCATGCCGACGGAGTCGAGGATGAGGTTGGAGTCGGGGAAGAGGAGGGCGGCGCAAAGAAAGAAGGCTGCGGAGGAGAGGTCGCCGGGGATGGCGGCGTCGATGGCTTTTAATCTCTGGCCGCCTGGGATGCTGAGTTTTGTTGTGTTGTCGGATGTTGCGGTTTCGCGGTTGAGGATGGCACCGAAGGCGCGGAGGGCGTGTTCCGAGTGGTCGCGGGTGCGAATGGATTCGGTGAGGCTGGTGGCTCCGTTGGCCTGGAGGCCGGCGAAGAGGACTGCGGTTTTGACCTGGGCGCTGGGGATAGGAGTGTCGAAGTCGATGGCGTGGAGCGGGCCGCCGTGGATGGTGATGGGGGCGTGGCCTTCTTTGTCGCCGGGATTTTGGGTGAGATCGATTTTTGCGCCCATTTGCGTTAGGGGC
>DATAVY010000122.1:0-9396 GCA_036267495.1 Edaphobacter sp. | reverse complement strand
CTGGGCCTTCTGGCCGTACAAAAAGATGCAGGCGACTACTTCTGTCGTCAACTTTGCGGCGCCGGAAGGCTGGGACAGCATCGTTCAATTTTCCAAGCTGCCGCGCGCGACCTCAGAAGAGGCGCCTCGGCTGAAATCGTGTCCTGAGCAGGTTGTCATCGACCGCGCTCTCGCAGGGATACTCAAGAATATTCAGTTCCAGGAATGCGCTGAGAATAGGGGGATACATTCACGCATTGCTGCCCCTGTCTACCCCCTCCCAGAATTGAAAGCGCGTTGGAGTACCTCATCGCAATGCGATAAATCTACGACAGTCAATGAGTTGAGGATAATCGTCCCTCAGAGGCAAACCAAACCTTCCGTTTCAAGCGTGACGAAAAGGAACGAAGGGCAAAGGCAAACAACAAAAGGCAAAGACGTAAGAAGATTTTGCGATAGAGTGGGAAGATCAAAATCTTTCAACGCTATATTTTCCCGTGATTCCATCATGCTTTTTGTATTTTGCAGGCGCGGTTGGCAATCTTTCTCATGCTGTTGTGTGCACCCGCAGCTTTGTCTTGCGAACTGATTGAGGAGGGTGTCTGGATGGGAATCTCCCGTCGCGATTTCCTGATGCGTGTGGGGCAGGCGGGTGGATATGGGGCTATGTTTGCCATGATGCAGTCGCTGGGATTGATGCCGTTGAAGGCTGCGGCGGAGGAGCCGATTGGAGCGGCGGCTGGTTCGGGCAAGGGCGTAAAGGTGGTGGTGCTGGGTGGCGGCATCTCCGGGCTGGTGTCGGCCTATGAGCTAAGGAAGCTGGGATACGAGGTGACCGTGCTGGAGGCGCGGGAGCGTCCTGGGGGCCGGGTGTGGACCCTGCGCGGGGGATCGAAGGTGGTCTTCACCGATGGGACGATACAGACGTGCGGCTTCGATGAGGGGAACTATCAGAATGCGGGCGCGGCCCGATTGCCTTCGGTGCATCGCACGATCCTTGGGTATTGCAAGGAGCTGGAAGTGCCGCTTGAGGTGGAGGTGAATACTTCGCGGAGCAGCTATCTGCAGCACGACGGAGTGAATGGCGGCGCTCCAGTCCAGCAGCGGCAGGCCATCAACGATACGCGCGGACATGTATCGGAGCTGCTGATGAAGTGCATGAATGCGGGCGCGCTGGATGCGGAGATGACCAAGGACGACAGAGACAGGACGCTCGAGTTTCTGCGGGCGTATGGACCTCTGGATGATGCGGGAAAGTATGTGGGGTCGAATCGCGCGGGATACAAGGTGGAGCCGGGCGCCGGAGACCAGGCGGGCACATTGAACAAGCCGATCGATATGCACACGCTGCTGGATGAGCAGTTCTGGGACGCGATGCTGTTTGAAGAGGTTTTTGATATGCAGGCGACGATGTTCCAGCCGGTGGGAGGGATGGACCGGATTCCTTACGCCTTTGCGAAAGCGCTGGGCGGCGCGGTGAAGTACAACGCGCCGGTGACGGAGATTCGGAAGACGGCGAAGGGTGTGCGGATTGGCTATACGCAGGGTGGAAGCGCGAAGGCGATCGAAGCCGACTATTGCGTGTGCGGAATGCCGCTGACGATGTTAAAGAAGATACCGAACGATTTTTCCGGCCCGTACAAGAAGGTGATCGCGGAGTGCGAGTACGGGTATGCGTACAAAATCGCGTGGGAATCAAGACGGTTCTGGGAGCAGGACTACAACGTCTACGGTGGGCTGCAGTTTGTGACTACGGGTTGCAATCCCGTATGGCTGCCCTCGGCGGCAATGTTTTCCAAGCGGGGCGTGCTGGTGTCTGGCTACTCGGATGAGCGAGGCACGAATTTTGAGAAGTTGACGATGGCGGAGAAGTTTGCGGAGTCGCGAAAGTCAGTGGAACGGCTGCATCCGGGCCATGGGCAGGAGTTGGAGAAGCCGGTGTACGTTGGGTGGGGAAAGATTCCGTACAACGAGGGATCGTGGGTGAACTCGTATGGGCCGGGAGACGAGAGGCCGCGGCCGCGGATGAATTTTGCGGGTTCGGCTGCCAGCGAGGGATACGAGACGCTGATCGAGCCGGACGGGCCAATCTATTTTGTGGGCTGCCATGTGAGCCATATTGTGGCGTGGCAGGAAGGGGCCGCGCTGAGCGCACGTCGTGCGATACGGATGCTGGGAGAGAAGGTAAAGGCAGCAAAGTCGGCCGTGCAGTAAGCGCTGTTGTGCAGGGTCGATCTTGAGGTCAGGAGAGAACGATGAAGAGGATGGTGATGGTGGCAGTTGTAGCGATAGGTATGACATGTGCGATGCAGGCGCAGATTGCGGTGAAGCATCTGCAGAATGACAATTCTCCGATTGCGACTGGAGTATGGGCTGGAGACACCCTCTATCTCAGCGGGCAGCTGGCTTCGCCGGCGACTCCGGCGGATGCGGCGAAGGGAACAGCGGCAGTTTATGGGGACACAAAGACGCAGGCTTTCAGCGCACTGACGAAGATCCAGGGGCTGCTGAAGGCGCAGGGATTGGATATGAAAGATGTGGTGAAGATGACGGTGTTTCTGGCGGGCGACCCGGCGAATGGCGGAAAGCTGGATTTTGCCGGCCTGCAGGCTTCGTATACGCAGTTCTTCGGGACGAAGGAGCAGCCGAATAAGCCGGCGCGGAGTGCGGTGCAGGTGGCGGCGCTGGCTGCTCCATGGGCGCTGGTGGAGATTGAAGTGATTGCGGTGAAGGGAAGATAAATTTCGGTCGCCGCTTTGCGCTTTGCTTTGGGCCGGCTTCCTTTCTTTCCTCAGGATACGTGTGAGAAAATTCGTGGACTGACCACTTTTGGCGCGGTGAGTGACGAAGCAGCAAATTTTGCGATGTCCCTGACGGGATCGCTTTGGAGATTGTGATGGCAGAGGGAACGTGCGATATCGGTTTGGTTGGCCTGGCGGTGATGGGCCAGAACCTGGTGCTCAACATGAACGATCATGGATATAAGGTTGCGGTGTTCAACCGGACGACATCGAAGGTGGATGAGTTTCTGGCCGATGAGGCTGCGGGGACGCAGGTGGTGGGGACGCGCTCGGCCAAAGACCTGTGCGCGGCGTTGAAGCTGCCGCGGCGGGTGATGCTGATGGTGAAGGCGGGCGAGGTGGTCGATCAGACGATCGAGCAGGTGCTGCCCTATCTGGAAAAGGGCGATATTTTGATCGATGGCGGGAACTCGCTGTTTACCGATACGAACCGGCGGACGAAAGCGCTGGCGGAGAAGGGGATTCTATTCGTAGGGACTGGAGTTTCGGGTGGAGAAGAGGGCGCGCGCTTTGGTCCGTCGATCATGCCGGGAGGAAATCCTGCGGCGTGGCCGCATGTGAAGGAGATCTTTCAAGCGATCGCGGCCAAGGTGGAGGGTGGGGTTCCGTGCTGCGATTGGGTTGGAGAAGACGGCGCGGGGCACTACGTGAAGATGGTGCATAACGGGATTGAGTATGGGGACATTCAGCTGATCTGCGAGGCGTATCAGTTGCTGAAGGATGGGCTGGGGCTGACGGCCGATGAGCTGCACGAAGTTTTTTCGGAGTGGAACAAGGGCGAGTTGGACAGCTATCTGATCGAGATTACGGCGACGATCTTCGGGAAGAAAGATGAAGATGGCAAGCCGATGGTGGACAAGATTCTTGATACAGCGGGGCAGAAGGGGACGGGGAAGTGGACGGCGATCTCCGCGCTCGACCTGGGGATGCCGGTGACGCTGATCGGGGAGAGCGTGTTTGCGCGATGTTTGTCGGCGCTGAAGGATGAGCGGGTGGCGGCTTCGAAGGTGCTGCAGGGGCCGAAGAAAGTGCTCACGATTTCAGAGAAGAAGGAGTTTATCGAGGATGTGCGGCGGGCGCTGTACTGCTCGAAGATGATCAGCTATGCGCAGGGATATATGTTGCTGCGGGCCGTTGAGAAAGAGATGAAGTGGAATTTGAATATGGGCGGGATTGCGCTGATGTGGCGTGGGGGATGCATTATTCGCAGCGTCTTCCTGGGGGATATCAAGAAGGCGTTCGATAAGAATCCGAAGCTGGAGAATTTATTGATGGACAACTTCTTCTCGAATGCACTGAGCAAATATCAGACGTCATGGCGGAAGGCGATTATTCATGCGATCGAGATTGGGGTGCCGATGCCCGCGTTTACTACGGCGCTATCGTTTTATGATGGTTACCGTTGCGAGCGGCTGCCGGCGAATCTGCTGCAGGCGCAGCGCGATTTCTTTGGCGCGCACACGTACGAGCGGGTGGATAAGCCGCGGGGCGAGTTCTTCCACACCAACTGGACGGGACGGGGCGGGAAGGTGTCTTCGTCGACATATAACGCATAGGTCGCGTAGAACGCTTTAGATTTGAAATAGCAAGAGCCAGATACCTGTGAGAGGTCTCTGGCTCTTTGCTTGGGAGGTACGTGCGCTGGCGGTTACGGTTTAGCTGTATCGCCCGCGGTTTACTTGAGGTGCTGCCAGGCGTCGTAGGTAAAGATGCCTATTATGCCTGCTGTCATAATGGCGGCGGCGACGCCAAACACTCGGACAAATGGCTGGATTTTAGTCACTTTGCGAACAATTTCGCCCTGAAGTTGTTGTTCGTGGGCGCGAATGTCGCTGAGGAAGAGCTGGTCTTCTTCGTATCGGGTGAGCTGCCCCTTGTAGGCGAGCAGTCCGAGAAAACAGGCTGAAATCGCTGCCCAGACGATCAGCAGAAGGGGTATTGAGTCCATTGCGGTCATCGCGGTTCCTCCGCCCTGTGACAGGGCCGGCAATTTTGGAAATTCCGCTGCCAGGTGGGCCTTTTGGTGTGCTCAGTTGGCAGTGGGGACATCCGCGGCAATGATACGCCATTCAACAAATGGCGAAACAGCAATTTTTAGGGGGAGAGCGCAGGTTGTAACAAGGGGCTGAATTTCAGGGATGGGAGACCCAGTGGATGGCCACGAAAGCGATCGTGGCGACGACGGCAAGTACCGCAATCAACATGATGACGATGAACAGGGCGGCGCGGTTGGCGGCCTGGGGCGAGGGCTGGGTGATCCCCATGGTGTTGATAAAGGCGTTCGCAATGAGGAGGAGGAGCTTCATGGGCGTTGGATGAGGAATTGGACAGATGGTAGCAGGAATCGCAGGTAGCAGGAATCGCAGAAGGAGCAGCGTTTTGCGAAGGTGAATCGGACGGCTGGGGGGTGCATCTTATGGGGATGAGGGCTTGCCGGAGCGGTGGCGGGCGCATACACTTAAAAGTGTCTGAAAAAGACGAGGAGATTTGCAATGTCTAGTGCTGCTGTTACCCCTGAGGTTGTTACTGGCGCGCCGGCTGTGGCCACAACGCCTGTAACTCTAACGCCTGCCGCAATTAATAAGGTACGGGAGATTATGGCGACGCAGAATCCGGTACCGGCGGGGCTGAGGATTGGCGTGGTTGGCGGCGGATGCTCGGGTTTTCAGTATTCCATGTCGTTCGAGAATCAGAGCGGCATGATGGACAAAGTCTATAAATTTGAGGATCTAAAGGTGTTTGTGGACGCGACCTCGGCGATGTACCTGCAGAATTGCACGGTGGATTATGTGGAGACGCTGGAGGCCGCAGGGTTCAAGTTTGAAAATGCGGCGGTGAAGTCGACCTGCGGGTGCGGATCGAGCTTCAGCGTTTAGTTTTTCTGATTTTGCATGGAAAAAAGTCCCGGCGATGGCCGGGGCTTTTTTTGTGCTTTTTGCTGGCATTTTTGAGGGGGTCCTGGAAAAGTGCCGGTTTTTTTCGTGGTGTTTTTGTGGTGAAGTTGTGGTGAATTCGTGGTCGATTGTGGTTCTGTGATGGCTAAAACGTACCGACTTTTCAAACTATTTTTTTGTTGATTTCTTTTATAGGGTGTTTTATTGCTTATAAGCAATGTATAGTTTTTTGTATGGTGACTTATGCTCTATAACCGCATTGCTGTTCTTCGTTCCGAACGGGCTTTGAGCCGGCAGGCCCTGGCGCGCGAGGTTGGGGTGAACCCGCAGACGATCGGATTCCTGGAGCGGGGGGACTATACCCCCTCGCTGGAGCTTGCGTTCAAGATCAGCCGGTTCTTCCGGCTGCCGGTGGAGGCGGTATTTTCGCCGGATCCTTTTCGTCCGTTGAGCGAGCAGGTGTACGAGATGCAGAAGAGGGAGGCTTGAGATGCTGCGGGCGGCCTGTGAGTGGTGCGTTGTTCGAGACGTGGGTCTGGACGGTGGCGGCGCTGGGTTTCACGTTGCGGCAGGCGATTGTGCTTTGGACCGAGGAGGACCCGGGTGTGGCGAGTAGAGAGATGGAGCTGGTGGAGCGGGAGGCCTAGCGATGTTGAATAGCGATGAGAAGAAGCTGCGATGGTGGGGCATTGATCTGCGTCCGCGCCTGCGACGCCGGGTAGTGGTATGTGGGACTTATTTCGTGCTGTTCGTGCTCATGGATTTCTTCAGCACCAGCTTCTGGTATCGACATCCTTATTGGGACCTCTTGCTGATGGTGGTTTCGATTGCGGCGTGTGAGAGGATCAGCGTGTTTCGAAGAGGCGGCGTGGTGAAGAGCTTTGAAGACCGTCCCGCGTTGAAACTAGGCTACCGAGGGAAGGTATTGGTGAATGGGCTGGATGAATGGGCGCAGCACTTCTATGACGTGGCGAGCTTCGAGGAGGCCAATGACGAGCAGAAGGCGGATCTGTTGCGACGGTATCGAGTAGGAACGTATATGTTTCCGGCGAAGGCGAAGCCGTGGGTCCCTTTGGACGAACGCGAGATTGCAGAGCGGGATAGCGCTTCGCGGTGGGCGTTGCAGCGGATCGCAGTGCTTTTGGCTGTTTACATGGGAACCACGGCGGCTGACCGGGAGCCTCTGCAGCAGATGGCTGCTGCGGCAATGTTGTGGGGCTTTCTGGTGCTGGCGATAACGCTGCCGCAGGCGCGGGTGTTATGGACGGAGCACGATCCGCGAGAGGTGGGCGAGGAGAGCGGGTTGCTTGCGAGCGAAGCTTAGGCTAGGTGCTTAATGGACGGCGGGTGCGGGATGCGGCGGTGATGCTGGATGTGATGGACAGCTAGAAATGCAAAGGCGAGAAGCGGATTCCTCCGCTGCGCTGCGGAATGACAAACAAAAAAGCCAACTGCGAGAGCGACGGCAAACGATCAGGGGGCGGCTTGCTCCGGGGTGTGGAGGTAGGGGATGGGTTTGTCCATCCAGATTGGTTTGGGGCCGGATTTTAATTCGTAGTCGAAGAACTCGGCCATGCGTTGGGCGTAGTCGCGCTGGTTGGCGCGGCGGCGGAGGTGGTGGGGTTCGCCGTTGTAGGAGTACATCCAGGCGGGCTTGTCGAGGCGGCGCAGAGCGAGGAAGAACTCGATGCCCTGGTACCACGGGACAGCGTCGTCGGCATCGTTGTGAAGGATGAGCAGCGGGGTCTGGATGCGGTCGACCTGGAAGATGGGGGAGTTGTCGATGTAGCGGAGGGGATACTCCCAGAGCGAGCCGCCGATGCGGCTTTGGGTTTTTTCGTACTGGAACTGGCGCGGACGGCCGCTGCCCCAGCGGATGCCGTCGTAAGCGGAGATCATGTTGGCCACAGGCGCGCCGTCTTCGGCGGCTTTGAAGCGCGTGGTCTGGGTGACCATGTAGGCGATCTGGTAGCCGCCCCAGCTATGGCCCTGGATGCCGATGTTTTGTTCGTCGACGAAGCCGCGGGCGGTGACGGCGTTGACGCCGCCGAGGACGCATTTGAGCGCGCTCTGGCCGGGATAGCCGGTGGTGTAGACGATGTCGGGCGTGAAGACGAGGTAGCCGTTCGAGACGTAGTAGCTGATGTTGATCGAGTCCATGGGGCGCGGCTCGACGAAGTGGTTGAGGTTCTGCGAGAGCTTCTCGTAGAGGTAGACGATCATCGGATATTTCTTGTGCGGGTCGAAATCTTCGGGCTTGTAGAGAATGCCCTGCAGGGGGACGCCATCGGTGTTCTGGAAGTTGACCATCTCGTCGGTGCCCCAGAGGAGGCCGGATTGTTGCGGGTTGGCGTCGCTGATCTTCTGCAGGTTCTTGAAGGAGGCGTCGGTGATGAGGAGGTCGGGAAATTTGCTGAAGGTCTGGGCGGTGAGGGCGTAGACGTCGGCGTCGCGGGCTTTGATGGGGAGGCCGTAGTCTTCGGCGTTAAGGATGAGTTTGCTGGGTAGAGTCTTTGCGTCGATGCGCGTGGTGAAGAAGCCGGCGTCGCGGGTGACGGTGTCTTCGGCGCGGAGGAGGATGGGCTTGGCGGGATCGATTCCGCGCTCGTCGGTGTCGGCCTCGCGGCGCTGGCGGATGGTGCGGAGCTGCAGGTGGAGCTCACGGCCCATGCCGCGGGTGAGGTTGACGGCGGAGCTGCCGTCGGGTGCGATCTGCCAGATGTCGTAGCGATCGTAGAGGAGGATGTACTTGTCGTCTTTGGTCCACTCGCCGGAGCCATAGGCGGTGTGCGTGCTCGGCGTGTCTTCTTCTTCGTTCCAGAAGGCTACGGGAAGTTTGGAGGTGAGGTTGACGACTTTGCCGGAGGGGACGGCGATGGTGTTCCAGTCTTTGCCGTCGAAGGTGATGAGGTAGTGGCCGCCGGTGGACCAGCGGGTGACGCCCTCGTGTTTTTTGAGCAGGAGAGTGCGCTTGCCGCTATCGGAGTCGACGAGGTAGGTGTCGAAGAGGTGCTCGCCGTAGTCCTGAATGGGGCGATACTCGCGGTCGTCGGTGCCGAGGGCATAACGGCCGGATTCGCTGGGGAGGAGCTCGGGGAGCGACTCGTCGGCGAGCTGAATCATTTTTTTGTCGGCGATGAGATAGACGGCGCGGTAGGAGCGGTTGAGGTCGGCGGTGGCGCGGACTTTTTGAATCGGCGGGATCGATTCTTCGTTGTAGCTCCAGAGATCGAAGGAGGGTTTGTCGGGATCGATGGTGGCGGGATGGCGCGGCGGGGGCGGAGGCGCGGCGCCGAAGAAGAGACGGCTGCCGTCTTTGGAAAAGGTGAGGGTGGCGTGGTCGTGGATGATGTAGCCGGGATGGAAGCCGGGGGTTGCGGTGGAGACGACTATGGCGGCTTTGGGTTCGGCGGATTTCCAGAGGTAGAGGTTGTATGGCGCTCTTCTTGTGTTAGCGGCGGCGGAAGGGTTGCCGATGAAGGCTAGCTCGTCGGATTTTTCGCTCCAGGCGAGATGCTGGTAGCGGGCTTTGCCGGAGATGAGCTCGTGGGGGGCTTCTGAGTTTCCTCCGGCAGTGGAGAGGACGAAGACGCCGTCGGTTTCGGGCTTCGAGGAGGCGACGGCGTAGGCGAGGGACTTGCCGTCTTCGCTGAGCTGGTAGTCGAGAACGTCCGGGAACTCGCGGGTGGTTTGATCGGCGAGTTTGATGAGGGTGAGGGGGG
>DATAVY010000121.1:0-6146 GCA_036267495.1 Edaphobacter sp. | reverse complement strand
TTGTTTTCGAGACGGGCGAGGCGGGCCTTGACGTCGTCGAACTCGGAGGTCGTGACCATGTAGTCCGGCCGCGCGGGCATGATGGTGGCGATCTCTTCTTCGGAGTGCATGATGCGGTCGGGGGTCTGGGGGTGGTCGGAGAAGACCTTGGCCAGGGTGCCGGGTTTGTGCTTCTCGAGGGCGTCGAGTTTTTCGAATAGTTGAATGAAGGCCTGGGGATCGTAGCCAGCCTTGTACATGTATTGCAGCCCGAGCCAGTCGGCTTCGGCTTCGTCGGTGCGGGAGAACTCGAGGAAGCTGATGGGAATGGCGAGCTGGGTGGCCTCGTAGATGCCGTAACCGGTCCAACTGCCCTGGGTGAAGATGATGAGCGGGATGGAGCCGATCTGCGCGTAGTTCATCTTGGTCATCTGACGAGCGGCGTGGTGGGCGCAGACGTGGGCGACCTCGTGGGCCATGACGCCGGCGAGCTCGGCCTCTTCATCGGCTGCCATGATGAGTCCGGAGTTGACGTAGAAGAAGCCTCCGGGAAGGGCCATGGCGTTGATCTCGTCGGAGTCGATGACCTTGATGGTGAAGGGAACTTTGCAGTCGGAGTTCTTGACGATGTTCTGGCCGACGCGGTTGACGTACTCGACGATGACGGGGTCGGTGACCATGTGGGCAGATTTTTCGACTTCCATGGAGTACTGCTTGCCGGTGCGGATCTCCCAGTCGGTGGAATACCAGTTGCCGAGTCCGCGGCCGCCGATGTTGCGCGTGCCTACGGCGTTGACATCATCTTCGCTGCCGGCTTTGATGTGGGGATCGAGGGCCTCGCCGGGGGATGGGAGGACATCGGTTTTATTTTCGGCATGGACCTCTTTGGCGGCATCCTTGATCTGTTTCCTGGTGGCTTTGGGGTTGCCGGGGATGGGCTTTTCCGCGGGAACGTCGGCGGGGACCTGGACGTTGGCCGCGGGCGGTGTCTGGGTCTGGGTCTGATCGGGCTTAGTCTGGGCAGACGTGGCCTGAGTATCTGCAGTTTCTGTGGGAGTTGTGGAGGGTGTCTGGGCTGGTGTCTGGGATGGGGTTTGCGCGAATGCGGCTATGGAGAGGGTAAGGGCGGCTGCAACGCCGAGGTGCGTAAGGGAACGCATGGGTAGTCTCCTGTGGGCCGCTTCCTGCGGACGGACGCAGCTCGACGAGTCTTAGACCATAGTATGCGCCTTTTTGTGAGCGGGTGGGAAGTTGCCGGATGCAGGTTGCGGGTTGTTAGTTGCGGGTTGTCAGTTGCTGGGCGGCGAATTTGCGGATTCCGCGAGAACTGAAACCCGACAACTACCAAGTGTTGTAGGAGGTGCCGTCGATGGCGGTCTCCTGAGAGCCGCTGTGGACGTCATCGATGCCGGACTCGGTCTGGTCGAGGTCCATCATGGTGTCCTCCTGGGCGGTGATCCAGGTGTCGGTGCGGTGGGTGAAGGGATCGGTGGGCATGACTTTGAGGTAGCCGGACTGGACGAGGTCGTCGAGGGACTGGGGAGCTTTTTGCTTGTCGACGGTGTAGGAGTCGATGGCCTGGCGCATGACGTGGAGATCTTCTTTAAGGACGGCTTCTTTGGCGTGCTTGATGTTGGTGGTGTAGGCGGGGATGGCGATGGCGGCGAGCAGGCCGATGACGACCATGACGATCATGAGCTCGAGCAGGGTGAAGCCTTGTTCTTGTTTGGGAAGCAGGTTGCGCCTCGAGGGAGCAGAAGCAGATCCCTCCGCTGCGCTGCGTGATGACAACAAAAATGCTCTGCGGGATGACAACAAGGATGCGCTGCGGGTGGACAAACGGAATGCGCGGCGGGACGACACCCAAAGTGCTCTGCAGGTGGACGACAAAGAAGAGCGGACGGCGCGGGTTGGGGGAGTGTTTACCATGTGGAGTATTTTGTTCCGTCGAGTGCGGTGCCCTGGCTTTTGGTGTGGACATCGAAGACATTCTGGCCGCCGAAGGAGTCGGAGTCGGCGTCGTCCTGATTGGAACGCAGGCCCCATTCAGCGGTGCCGGTCATGGGATCGGTGGGGATGCGGCGCAGGAATTTGACCTTTTTGTCCTGGACGTCGACGCCGTTGACGAGGGTTTCGAGGTCGGGCGGATAGCCGTAGCTGTCGACCTTGACCTGAAAGGCTCCTTTGTCGGCGGCGTCCTTATAGTGGTCAATGGCATCGCGCATCTCCCAGAGGTCGCGGCGGAGTTCGCGCTCCTTTTCGCGTTTGACCTGAAAACGGGCGATGGGGAGAGCAGCGGAGGCGAGCAGAGCGACGATGGCCACACAGATGATGAGTTCGACGAGGGTGAGGCCGGATTCCGGGTTGCGGGACAAGCGCTTGTGCGACGACCGTACCTCAGCGGCTGAAGCCGGGTCCAATATAGTGCGCTGGCGGCATGGCTGAAGGCGTGCCCTTAAGCGAGACGAAGACCAGGACGGAGACTCGGGCGAATGTTTCTCAGCATCCTTGAAAAAAGCCGGGTTGGTGCGGATGTTCACTTCACATGGACCACGGCCTGCGAACCGACGGCCGGAAGATTGGCCTGAGCGCTGTTGTGGGCGCCGACTTTGACGAGGGTTAGGTCGGAGTCGCCGGCAGCGATGGCTTTGAAGGTGAGGGTGCAGACGCTTCCCTGCCCGCTGACTCCCGCGGAGTTGGGCGGACGTTCGGCGGCGACTGCGACGAGGCCTTTTCCGTCGTCGCGATGGGAGATGGAGACGAGCTGGCCGTCGCGGCTGAGGAAATCGCCGGAGTCGACGTTGACGAGCTGGAGGACCGCGGGATCGAACTTCATCTGCAGCGGCACGGAGAAGATGTCGTGGCCGTTGCCGAGCATGACGGCCACCTGGAAGGTGCTGCCGACAGATTGATTGGAGCTCGATGGAACGACTGAGAAGCTGATGGGCGCGCCGGCGGCCGCGCCAGATGCCCTGGCGGCAGATTGTCCGGGGGCGGGTGGAGTGGGGGGCTCGGCCTGCTGATCGAGTTGGCGGGCCATGGCGCTGGCGGCATTCGCGGCTGAGGTTGACTGCCCGACGGGGCGCGGCCTGGCCGGATTGGCGGGTTCAAAGGCAGTATTGGCCAGGGCTGCGTCACGGCGCAACTCGATGGACTGGCCGGTGCCGGTGTCGATGGCGCGGGTGTTGGCCATGCTGAGAACGGATTCGCGAACGATGTGGGGAACGAGGAGAAAGACGATCTCATTCTTCTGAACGGTCTTGTCGCGCGAGGTGAAGAAATATTTGAGAAGCGGAAGCTCGCCGATGCCGGGGGTGCCGTTGATGTTGAGGCTGTCCTGGCGGGTGATCAAGCCTGCGAGGAGGCTGGGCTCGCCGTCTTTGAGCTGGATGATCTGATCGGTGATGTTCTGGCCGATGATGGGCTGGGTGACACCGGAGATGGTGGAATCTCCCTGATGAGCAGAGACTTCGATATGCACCTTGAGGGTTACTTCATGGTCGTAGTGGACGGTTGGGGTGAGGTCGATGTTGACGCCAACGTCCAAATACTGGAACTGGGTCTGGACGCCGATGCTGGCTACGCCGGTGGAGACGCCGGCGTTGTAGGAGCCGGTGGCGATGGGAATTCTCTGGCCGATTTTGAGTTGAGCGCGCTGGCCGTCGGTGGCGCGGATGCTGGGGTTCTGCAGAATGCGCGTATCGGCGTCATTAAGAAGCGCGTTGACGGTGCCGCCGGTGATACCGACCGCGAAGTTGTTGGCGTTGAGGTGGGCCAGGGAGTTGAGCGTGAAGTTGGAGGGAGTGGTGGGGGTGGTGCCTGCGGTCGGTGTGCTGCCGTTGGTTGTGGTGGTATTTGGATTGGCCTGGGGGGTGATCGAGACGGACGTTGGCAGGCTGATTCCGAGATTGCGTTCGACGCTGCGATTGACTTCGAGGATGGCGACATC
Source organism: Edaphobacter sp. (assembly GCA_036267495.1). GTDB lineage: Bacteria > Acidobacteriota > Terriglobia > Terriglobales > Acidobacteriaceae > Edaphobacter. Next base: position 2,218 of record DATAVY010000121.1, on the reverse strand, counting down.
GACGACGACTTCCGGACGCGCGCGATCGAGATCGTTCAGAAGCTTTTGCGCGATGAGCAACTCGTCCGGGGTGGCGCGCATGACGATGGCGTTCTGACTGGGGACGAGATAGATCTTGACGGTGGGATCGAGAAGATTGCGGATGGCGACGACAAGCTCGTTGGCATCGTTCTGGGTGGCGGAGTTAGTGAGATAGAAGGTCTGGACGGCCTGCTCTTCGAGTTCGTGACGCTTGTTCGTTGTGTTCTGGGCGACGAAGACGGTGTTGGAGGTAACGGGCTTATAGAAGGTTCCGGAGAGGGTGCCTACGATACGAAAGGCGTCGGCCCAACTGACGTTGGTGAGATCGACCGGAATGCGCTTGGAGGTGTAGTCGGGATCGAAGAGGACGTTAATTCCGGTTGCCTTGCCGATGGCCTGATAAACATTTTTGACGTCTTCGACCATGTGGAGGGTGATGGGGTCGTTCGAGATTGGCTTGAGTTCAACCGGGCCGGAGAGGGCTCCGATGCTGGCGCGCGCTTCGTTTTGACGCGACATCTCCTCGCTGGGCGGCGGAGGGCCGCTGCTGGGCTGAGTGGAAAGCTGCTGCTGGACCTGTTCGATTTCCTGCCGAGCAGTCTGATTGCTGGGGTCGATCTCGAGAGCGCGCTTGAACTGGGCGAGCGCTCCGGGCAGATCGCCACTCTCGCGCAGGACCCGGCCACGGTCGACGTGGGAGACGGCGGCCTGATAGCGCATGCGCGCGAAGTTGGTCTTGTATTCAATGTCGTTCGGCTTCTGGGTGGTGGCGTGCTGGTAGTCCTCATACGCGGCATCGAAGTCCTGATGAGCTTCAGCGGCTTGTCCACGCTTGTCCCAGCCTTTGGCCGAGGCCTTGGTCTGTTTGGCCGACTGAGCGTGCGCTGCGACAGGGACAAGGACGACGGCGCCGCACAGAAGCAAGTGAGGAAGGCTTCGAAGAGAGAATGTCGATAGTTTGCCGATCAATATGTTTCCACGACCCATGCTGCTTCCGTTTCCGTCCTTTACACCGAAGAGAGTGTGGCGTTTGCCGGAGTGCACGCCTGCCGGGAAGATTGTCTCGTGCGGGGCTCTGCCTGTGGGGGCGGTGCCTGCCAGGCTGCTGCGCTCGGGTGAGTATAGCATTCGCGGAACGTTCGACCTCGTTGGAAGGGTAGCCTTTGTTGGTTCGCGGACGCTTTGGCAGCGCGGCTCGCGCGGCTAGTTTCTGTCTGCCTCATACCGGCGTCGATGCCCGGTTATTGAAGTTTATGGTTAGACGCGCCGCTCGACTGTGGGTGAGACGGGAGGTGAGAGGAGTGGCTGAGACGAAAGTTGCAGACATGTTAAAGTAAGAGGTTCCACAGCAGGAGAATTTGATGTCTCGCTCTCTTTCGAACCCGACGGTGGCTCATCAGCCGAAAGCAGCGGTGAAGGAGAAGGACCGCGACCCGGTGGCGGCGGGCAAGCGGGATGCTGCCTTCAATCGTTCGGCGAGTTTCAATTATTTTTTGACGGATAAGTTCGAGGCAGGGGTCGCGTTGCGCGGGACTGAGGTGAAATCGATCCGCGAGGGCAAGGCGAACCTGAAGGACGCTTACGGGCTGCTGAAAGATGGCGAGTGCTTTTTGCTGAATGCGCATATCGGGCCGTTTTCGCATGGCAATGCGATGAACCACGATTCGCTGCGAACGCGTAAGCTGCTGCTGCACAAGAATGAGGTGCGGAAGCTCGAGAGCGCGACGAGGCAGAAGGGATTTACGCTGATTCCGACGAGGCTTTATTTTCGCAATGGGCGGGTGAAGTGCGAGCTTGCGCTGGCGAAGGGCAAGCAGGAGTGGGATAAGCGGGCTACCGAGCGGAAACGTGAAGCGGATAATGAGGCGAAGGCGGCGGTTGCCCGGAGTCAGCGGCGGTAGAGCTTATTTAGAAGATTGGGTCCTGCCGGACATAGTCTCCCGCTATTTGCGAGGCAGTTAAGCGAGAGTCGCGCTACGATAGTTTTATGGACACGAAGCTTCTTTTTCAGGATGCTGCTGGATTTCAGACGCCGATGCTGGCGGTTTTTGCCGTGGATATTGCGGTGGGTAAGGATGCAGAGGCTCTGCCGGCAATGCTGACGACCTCGGATGCGTTGACGGATGCGGCGGCGAAGGTGCTGGCGTCGGGTGAGTTCAAAGCAACGATGGGTGAGACGCTGCTGCTGCATACGCCC
>DATAVY010000120.1:0-10143 GCA_036267495.1 Edaphobacter sp. | reverse complement strand
CCTGCGGCTTTGGTTTGGGCTACGGTCCAGTCGGCGGCGCCTACTTTGAAGCGGGCGAAGCGGCGGACGCTGATGTTTTCGCCGAGCTTCGCGACCTTCGTGGCGATGAGCTGCGCGATGGTCTGCGAGGCTTCCTTGATGAAGGGCTGGTCGAGGAGGCAGAACTCTTCGTAGAACTTCGCGAGCTTGCCTTCGAGCATCTTCTCGATGATGTTCGCGGGCTTGCCGGTCGCGGCGGCCTGGGCGCGATAGACTTCCTTCTCACGCTCGAGGTCGGCGGCGGTGACGTCGTCGCGGCTGACGAAGCGCGGGTCGACGGCGGCGATATGCATGGCGATGTCGCGGAGCAGCTCCTGGAAGTCGTCGGTGCGGGCTACGAAGTCGGACTCGCAGTTGAGCTCGATGAGGACACCGATCTTTCCGCCGGCGTGGATGTAGGTTCCGACTGCGCCTTCATTGGTGGTGCGGGAGGCTTTTTTGGCGGCGGAGGCCATGCCGCGCTTGCGCAGGACGACGAAGGCAGCCTCCATTTCACCTTTAGCCTCTTGCAGCGCTTTTAAGCAGTCGCCCATGGGGGCGCCGGATTTTTCGCGGAGTTCCTTGACGAGTTTTGCGTCGATCTTCGGGGTGTCAGCCATGATGGTAGTCATAATCTTTCTTTTGATGATGAGGTGTAAGTGTTAATGGATCGTTGACGCAGAAAGAGCGTGGCGCCGAATTCGCTTTCGCGGGCCGCCACGCTCCACTGAGTGAGTGTTGGTGGCTGCGTTAGACGGCGGCCTGAGCCGAGATCGATTCGGGCTCGGCTTCCGGCTCTGTGGCTGCGGCCGGCGCCTTGCGGATGTTTCCGCCGAGGACGGCCTCGAGGTCGACGGTCTCGTCTTCTTCGGGCGCGGCTGCGGCGGGCTCGGCTGCGGCATGGATTTCGCCGGGCTCGTACTCGCCATCTTCGCCAATGTAGGACGAAGCGATCTCGGTCGGCGTGACATCGGCGACTTCGGCGCTGAAGGCCTTCTCGGAGACCATCTGAACGCCTTCATAGGCGGAGTCGGCGATCTTCGTGGTGAAGAGGCGGATGGCGCGGAGGGCGTCGTCGTTGCCGGGGATGACGTAGTCGACCTGAGTCGGATCGCAGTTGGTGTCGACGACGGCGACGACCGGGATGCCGAGCTTGCGGGCTTCGGCGACGGCGATGGCCTCGTTGTTGGAGTCAACGACGAAGATGGCGTCGGGAAGGCGCTTCATGCTCTTGATGCCGGCGAGGTTGGTCGACAGATGCTTGCGCTCGCGCTCGAGTTTGATGACTTCCTTCTTGGTGAGCAGCTCGTAGCGGCCGTCGGTGGACATGTCGTCGAGCTCCTGCAGGCGCTTGACCGACTTCTGCACCGTGATCCAGTTGGTGAGCAGGCCGCCGAGCCAGCGGCTGTTGATGTAGGGCATGCCGGCGCGGGTGGCTTCTTCGGCGATGGCGTCCTGGGCCTGGCGCTTGGTGCCGACAAAAAGGATGAGCTTGCCGGTGGCGGTGAGGTCGGTGACGAACTTCGACGCTTCCTTGAACATCTTCAGCGTCTTCTGGAGGTCGATGATGTAAATTCCATTGCGCTCGCCGAAGATGTACTCCTTCATCTTGGGGTTCCAGCGCTTGGTTTGATGCCCGAAGTGAACGCCGGCTTCGAGCAGTTCTTTCATAGTGATGTTTGCCAATGTAGCTCCTTGGTTGAGGCGGCCGAGTGTGTGCATCGACGCCTGGATTGATCCTTTGCCTGACGAGACAGGCGCGGGAGATTTGACTCCTTGCCTCCGATGTAAACGCTTCGGAGGGTGATGCGAGTGGCCAGCTTTTAGCTCTTAGCCGTTAGCTTTTAGCTAAGGGCCAGAAACTAAGGGCCAGAAGCTAAGGGCTAAGAGCTGCATTCCAATTAGCGTTTGCTGAACTGGAAGCGTGCGCGAGCGCCCTTCTGGCCGTACTTCTTGCGCTCTTTACCGCGCGAGTCGCGGGTAACGAGGCCTTCTGCCTTGAGCGCCTTGCGGAGCTCGGGGTTGAATTCCATCAGCGCGCGGGCGATGCCGAGCTTGACCGCGTCGGCCTGTCCCATGACGCCGCCGCCTTTGACGGTGGTGATGACGTCGAAGGTCTCTTCGATGCCAGCGATGCCGAGCGAACGCTTCGCAGCGGCACGCTGCTGGGCGGTGACGAAGTAGGTCTCGGACTCTTTGCCGTTGACGGTGAACTTACCGCTGCCCGGACGCAGGAAGACGCGCGCGATCGAGCTCTTGCGGCGGCCGGTTCCGTAGTATTGAATCAAATCTGCCATGGTGCTCCTTGAACTTGTACCTCAGGGAGACCCAAGGCTAAAGCCTTGGGCTACCAGCCCCTCGGTTTCGAACTTTTTTGGCACGGTTGAAGCCATGCCCTTAACAAAACTTTTAAACTCGCCGCTTAGCCTTCCAGCTCGTGAGCATGGTGGGTTGGCACCATCACCTTGGAGTGAATCGTCCGCGGTGCGTTCGAGGCGTGGAAGTCCATCGCGACGGGCTGCTGCGCGAGGTGCGGATGATGCGCGCCCTTGTAGACTTTGAGCTTGGTGGCCATCTGTCGGCCGAGCTTGGACTTGGGCAGCATACCCTTGACGGCCTGCTCGACGATGGCTTCGGGGCGGCGGGCGAGGAGCTTGACGAAGGACTCTTCGCGAAGGCCGCCGGGAAAGCCGGTGTAGCGGCGATAGAGCTTCTGGTCAGACTTGAGGCCGGTCAGCACGATCTTTTCGGCGTTGATAATAACGACGTGATCGCCCATATCAATATATGGCGTGTAGAGAGGGTTGAGCTTGCCGGCAAGAATGGAAGCGGCCTGGGTGGCGAGCCGACCTAGCGTTTTACCGCTGGCGTCGAGCAGGAACCACTTGCGCTTAATATCTTTGCCGCTCGGAATCGTAGTGGACATCGTTGTTTACTCCTTGTTTCTGCCGTCTTCCTTATTCGGCGTGGTGCGGGAAGAAAGTGTGGTGGTGCGTGAAAAGCAAAAGAACGATTGTTTCCAGAGCAGGGCGGCTGGCGAAGGAAGAGACGAAATCCTCTCTTCACAAGGCGCGGACAAAGACCGCATTGGCCTGGATGGTCAGATCCGGTTGAGCAGATCTGGATTACGCACAAAACCAATGGGATGGGTGCTTCAGGGGCGGCTATGGTGAGAGCTGCTCCCCAGTGGATCCATCAGAATACCCACGGACGCCTCGGGTACCGTTACTCTCCTGGGAATGATCGGGAACAATACAGACACAGGTGTACAGGCGCGAGACTGCGCGAGATTCAAGTTTATCGACAGCAGGAGCCGCCGTCAAGGGTTATTGCCTGCATTGGGCAGAGCTTACAGGCCGCCGGCTGGGGCAGCAAGATCAAGGACATACATTTTACCGTCATCGTAAAGATGGCGGCGGGTGCGGGCAAGATCCTCGAACTGGTGGTAGGAGTGGAGAGTAATGGCGATCTCGGTGTGGAACCATACGGTTCGGGTGGGGTCGGCGAGATACTGGGGAGCGATGGCTTCGTCGCCGGCGAAACCGGCGTGATCATAGATGAGATAGCGGATGTGATTGGCGAGAAGATAGCGAGCCACACTCTCGCCGCCCTGGCGGGAGGGCCAGCCGGGAGGAAGACCGGCAGCACCGGGAAAGTCGGCGACATTGATGTCGTGGGAGCGGAAGTCGAGCAGGAAGCTGTCGTCGACAGTAGCCAGAACGGAGCTATCGGTGGGAATTGCGCGCTGCATGGCCGCGTATTCGGCTTTGACCTCTGGCGGGACGATGGGGGTGTCGTGCAGGGAGAATCCGAGGCTCCAGGGAATCTGCATGAATTCGTTGCTCAGCCCGTTGCCCCAGATGGAGATGGCTGCGACGACAGTAAACAGGACGGTGCAGGTCTCGAGCAGACGCCATCGCCGGGTTTCAGAAGAGGTGTTGGCGCGACGGCAGAAGACCACATAGAGCAGAATGATCGCGGGCAGAATACACGGGTAGTTGTAACGGCGCACCTGGTCTCCGCCGGTAGCGATGCCGACCAGAATCGTACCTGCAAAAGCAGCGGCAGAGAGGGCGAGGATGGCATTGCCCTGCTCGTCGTCGCGCGCGATCAGAAACCATTCGGCGATGAAGATGAGGAGAAGCGGGAGGGAGAAAGGAAGGACCTTGTGGACGACGAGAGGAAGGCCGCCGGCGGAGGCGCTGGGATAGATGCCGTAGGCGTCGTAGTGATAGCCGAGGCCGAGGGTGGGATAGAAAAAGGTTCCGGAGGCGCTGTGGTTGGCGATCATCCAGGGCGCCATGACCAGGAAGGCGCCTAGAGCGGCCGACAGGAGAGTCTTCGCGCCCGCCGCCCAGCCGCTTCGTCTCGCATGATAAATGGCGATCGCGACGACAAAGATAACGCTGTGCACCAGGTAGGTGGACTTCATCGTGCCGATCGCTCCGGCGACGGAACCGAGAAGAACAGCGGCGACAGTGCCGTTGGCCGGCAGAGCTTTACGATTGGCCGCGAGGTAAACCAGACCGAAGAACAGAGCGCTGGGCAGAATCACAAACGTGGTATTGAACTGAACCTGGGGAGTAAAGAGCACGAGGAAGGCGAAGACTGTGCGTTGTGTTGGGGTGAGCCGGAGGGTGCGACCCAGGCTATAGGCCAGGACGGCGAGGAGAATGAGTCCGATGGTCCGGTCGGCCATCTGCACGTTTTCGATGGGACGGGCGAGAAGGACGAGGGTCTCGAGGAAGTAGCTTCCTCCAATGCTGTTGAGGATACGGCGATCGCTGAAGGGATCCGCAGCATGATAGTGAAGTTGAAACATTTTGACCGGAGCCCCTAAGTAATAGTTGTGGTCATCGGAGGCCTGATATTGGCCCGCACGGACCGACGCTCCAACCCGGACTACGAAGATCAGCACCACAAAAAACAAAAGAAGCCAGGAGCCGCGCGACAACGAGGAGGGGAATGGATTGGAGCTTGTTTCCTCCGGCATTTCTGAGCCGAAGATGGTGATTCGAAGCAGGAGAGTCCCAACCGCGCCGACGAGGATGAGCGCCCAAAGTACCGCCGGAGTAAGGGCATGGAGGAGATTGAGGCAGCCGCCGAGGAAGATAACCACGCCGAAGCCGGTGGTCGCTGCCAGCGTCAGGGAAGGACGCCGAAGATGGAAGAGCCGGAGACAGATGGCTCCATAACCGGCGATCGAGACGAAGAGCAGAGCAGACCAGAGGAGGGCCTCGGCAAAATGCAGGAGTGAAGCTAGTGTCATGCCATGTCCTGAGAGCTGGGATCGATGATGAGCTCGCGGTCCTGGCGAGCACGCCACGGTTTTTGTCAGGTTACATCAGGCGGCGCAACGATATCTCACGTCAGACTCCTAGTGCTCGAGCTGGGTGGGGCTGGGCTGCTGGCCGAAGCTGGTGCGCAGCAGGCGAGGAATGAGGGGTTTCGCATGGCGCCGCGGCGGCTCGCTGGGAGTCGCGGGGTCGAGGCGGTAGAGGATGAGAAGGTTGCGCTCCGGATCGTCGAAGGCGGGAAAAGCAGCGATGCGCTGGAGATGATAGGTGGGAGTGAGGGCGTCCATCTTGTCGTCTTCGACCTGGTTCCAGGCGAGATACCAGCCCGGGTGATAGGCCTGGACGCGGACGGGAAGATCCATGGTGCCGAAGTCGTCGCAGATGGACGGCAGGCCGGTCATCAGCGAAATCTGCGAGCCGCTGATTGAGAGGATGAGTGGATTATGACTGGGGTCGGCGGAGATGATGCGCCGGATCTGGGCGGCGGCGCTGGTGAAGGCGTAGTCGGGTGTGCGGACGTAGTGGAGGGTTAGGCGAGCGTCGGTGATCGTAATGAGGGCAAGGACGCCTACGACGGTTGCAATGGCGAGGCGGTGCAGATAGAGCCTGGCGCCGCTGCGTGGGCGCGGGGCGGAGTTCCAGAGACTGGAGAACACGATGGGAACTAACAGCGTAAGCGGGATCGCGAGGACGAGGTAGTACCGGGGCTGAAGGTTGTTGTGATAGGCGAGGAAGGCTGCATAGCCGGCGGCCCAGAGAATCAGCGCAGGAACCAGCGGGTTGCGAAGAAGACGTGGGCGCAGGAGGAATGCCGAGAATATCGCTAGAAGAGCAAGAGGGTAGAGAATCCTGCCGATCCACAGGCCGTCGGCGATGGTGTCGGCGAGGACGAAGAGAACGTTGGATGGGGTGAGGCCGGTGTAGCCATTGGCGTCGAAGAGATAACGGTAGTCGGAGAGGAAGTGCGGACGGACGATGAAGAGGTAGTAGCTGATCCAGCTGACGGCGGCAAGCACCGCGATGGGGATGCTGAGGCGAAGAAAGGAGCGGAGGCGATATCCGGCGCGCGCCCAGAGCAGCCAGGCGATCGCGGGAAGGACGAAGATGGCGGTGGTCTTGGTAAGAACCATGAGGGGAACCAGCAGCCCGAGGACGAGGACAGGCAGAATCTGGCGCAACCGGAGTCGCTGGGGAGTCGCGGAGAGTCCATGCTCGGGCGGAATAGCGTAGGAGGCGGTTAGGAGCGCGAGGAGGGTGAGGAGAATCAAAAGCGGCTCGAGGATCGCCATGCGAGTGAAGACGTAGCAGAAGGGGCTGACGGCGAGAAGAAGAACGGCGATGGCGGGGGCGAGCGAGATTTCGGGCCCTTCGGCCTCAGTTTCGCAGGCCTTATTTTCGCCGGCCTTATTGCTGTCTGGTTTATCGATCGCGGACAAGCGCTGCCAGCGGCGGAGGAGCAGGTACGACGCCGTCAGGATGAGGCCGAAGATGGCGACGGTAAGAGCGCGCGCGGCGGTGAGGCTGACGCCGGTGAAGCGGAAGAGGACGGCCTCCAGAAGAGGCCAGACGGGGAGGGCCGCGGCGGGATTGAAATCTCCGGGAACGTACCAGTGGCCGCGCTGGAAGTGGCGGATGGCTCCGTCGCCATACCAGCCTTCGTCGGTGTACTTGGCCCAGTCCATCCAGGGGGAGTAGTTTGGGAAGTCGGCGCTGAGATGAACCGCATGCAGGGCGAAGAAGATGGCGGCGACGAGGAGGAGAATCGCCTCGACGGCGTGAAACAGGCGGCGCAGGTTGGGGTGCAGGTGCTTCATTCGAACCAAGTATCTAACGCGGATTGGCGGCAAGAGTTCAAGGTATTACAAATCTTGGATGGACGTACGGGGTCCGGGGCTGCACAGGGCAGTCGATGGAAAAGGCCGTGGGAGCGGATCAGTGAGAGATCGTGTCGATATCGACAGGAACGGAGTTGGAGATTTTTCGGCAGACCTCGGGTGCCGAGGCCCGGGGAACGATGAGGTAGTGAAGGTTGAAGGAATTTACATTCTTGAAGTCGTAGAACTGCGAACAGGCCCGCCAATCGTTGTACGCGAGATAGGGACGGAGGTCATTGATCGTCGCTGCATCGAAGAAAAGAAAGTCCGGATGGCTTGCGGCGCAGCCCGCGGCACGTTGGCTTGCAGTCTCGCGCGCCTTCTCTCTTCCGTTGACCAGGCCTGCGAGATCGCAGATATCGGCCTGGGAAAAATAGCCGATGTAGCCGACGTCAACCGCGACTCCACGTTTGCCCTGGAAGAGCTCGAAGCGATTGGACTCGAACTGCCGCTCAAGACTTGAGCGCGACTTCAGCATGGGGTAAAGCGCCTTGGATTCGTAGGGGAGCACAAGCACGAGAAGCGCCAGAAAGGCATAAGCCAACCTAAAACCCGGCTGCTTCCCCGCGCGAGGAAGTGACATTCTTCCTAGTTCGAGGATGTTCCAGAGGATCGAGAAGCAGAACGTCCAGTCAAAATACCGGGCGCCCTGGACCTGCTGACCACGCAGGAGCGCGAGAACCAGGATGACGGGGAAGACAGAGTTGGCCATGAGAACCGTCATGGAGAAACGCCGCGCTCGCCACAGCAGGAAGAGCGTCAGGAGCCAGAAGAGGAGCATCCCGGCTCCAAAGGAGAGCGCTCCTCCGAGCACCTTCGCGGTCACGACCAAGGTGTCGCTCCAAGGGGTTGCGGTCGACGATTTTGCCAGAGCCGTATCAGGAAGCAAGAAGTGCATTTTGAGACGGATCAACGTGAGGGCCACAAGTCCGCCCAGAAGAAGATGACTGCCGCTCACGATCGCGCGAAGGCGCCGGCTGGGGCCCGCCGCGTTACCGGCGAACAGGTTTGGCCAGGCGAGAAGAACGAAAGACAATCCGCACAAAAGAATGAGCTCGATGCGCAAGAGGACGGCGAAGAAACCGAGCGCCGCCAAGGCGAGATACCGCGGACCGGTCACAGCAGGTTGCGCCGACTGGCGAAAGACCGCCCAACAGAGCAGCGCGACGAAGCAGAGGACCAGACCTGTCTCCATTCCATCGTCGAGCCAGCGCACCGCCGAAGGCGCGACGAAGAGGATCAGAGCCGTGAGGCCGAGCAGACGGGCGAGATGGGATTCGCGCGGAATGGCGCGCAGGAACAGCAGCACAAGTCCGGCGAAGAAGAGAACGTGGATGCAGCTCGATACCACGCGGGGCAGAGCCGGCGATGAGGTGAACCCGCGAAAGAACGCGAGCAGAGACACGTAGAGAAGACTGGACGCGCCATAGTTAGAATGCACGCCGTCGTAAGTGATGCGATGGGTGCGGAAGAGATTGCCGGCGTAGCGGAGATGAATGAAGGCGTCGTCCTGGACACCGCCCCAGGAGAGAATGATCCAGGCGACAAGCCAGACGGCCAGGACCGGGACCAGCAGACGATAAGCTCGATTGATCAAAATAATCGCCTTTCGGTGCGTGGCCGCCTTTCGCGATTGCCTTCAGGCCCGATGGAATTCATAACTGAAGACGAAGCAGGAAGCGGATTCTTCATTCGTAGGCAAGAGCGTCGATGGGATCTTTGCTTGCGGCCTTGAGCGCCGGATAAAGCGCGCCGAGAATGGCTCCGGCAAATGCAATCAGGACGGCCTTCCAGACATAAGGAGGATCGATGACAAAGTCCAGCGTAGGAAAGCGGGCTTCGAGCACGGTGCTGAGAGCAAAGCTGGTTATGATTCCGAGGGCGATGCCGATCGCGGCCAGAACGCCAGTCTCGCGGAGAACGATGCCGACAATATAGGAGCGGGAGGCGCCCATGGATTTGAGGATGCCGATCTCGCGGGTACGCTCCATGACCGCCGTGTACATGGACTGAAAGATGACGAGAAAGCCGATGATGACGGCGATGCCGATGACGACTTCGAGACCGATGTTAAAGCCGGGGAGGCGATCGGGCGAGATGGAAGAGAGGAACTCGTCGGCCGTGGCGACGGTGTAGGTGTTCATGCCCGGGGTGGCGAGAATAGCCTTGCGGATTTCTTCCTGATACTTTGGCGGATCTTCGGTGCGGAGATAAAAGGCGGTGGCCTTGCCTTCAGTGCTGGTGAGCTTACCCATGGTGGTGATCGGGAGAAATTTTCGGCCGCCTTTGCCGTGCGCGACGATGCCACAGATACGGAAGTTGTGTTTAAGAATCTCAATGTTGTCGCCAACCTTTTTCCCGGCTGCGGCGTAATCGTCAAGGATGACGTCGTCGGGTCCCTGAAAGGGAGTTCCGGAGAGGAACGTGAACGGCAGAAGGTCGTTGAAACTTTTGAAGTCGATGCCGTAGATGCTATCGAGCGAGGTGGTGAGCTGAATATTGACCGGGGCGGAGACCACGACATGAGGGATCTTCGCCAGGATGTCGGCAACCTTGATGGAGGCCCCGGCAGGACTCATTCCGATGAGATTGCTGGCAGTGTTGGGACGAACGAGCATATCCATGCCGATCCCGTTCTGGCGAGCCTTGAAGCCGTTGAGCTTGCCCATCAGGATGGCGGTGATGGAGAGGATCATGATGACTTCGATGGCAATGGCGAGGCAGCTGATGAGCGAGCGCAACGGACGATGAACGAGATTGCCGACAACCAGTTTATTCATACAGCTACCAGTGTATGGGAAGGAAAGGCGGCCGGGTAATGGTCCGGTCGGCGGAGCGCCGCGGGTCAGGTTTCCGAGGATACCGGCGGCCGCAGCCGGTTGGGAATGCTGCGAATCGGCGCGCCGCGGCGAATCGTAATTCCTTCGGGACCGACAAATAAGGTGCCGAGGATA
>DATAVY010000119.1:0-5252 GCA_036267495.1 Edaphobacter sp. | reverse complement strand
CCGAAGACGATTGAGGTGAAGAGAGAGAAGAGCAGGACTGCTCCGAAGTGAGAGATGGTCACGAGCGCTTCCTTCCGTTGGCCAGCGAGTGCGCGTCGACGGCGGAGATGATGTTGAGAAGGCCGGCTACCACGATGAACTTGGTGCCATAGTCTGCGGTGGCTACCTGGACAGCGGCCTGGCCGAGGTCGAAGAGGCGGGCGAGGATGTAGAGCAGGCCGTTGCCGAGGTCACCGGCGAAGTTGAGGATGTCGAGCAGGTCGCCGGTGTTGGGCGAGTAGATCTTGCCCCTGAGCGCGAGGCCAAGGATGAACATAGTGAGGATCGAGACCATGAGGAGGCTGCCGCGAATCCACTTGCGCAGCATGAAATGGCCTGCGCCGGGGAAGAGCCAGCCGGCGATGAGGACCATCGTGGGAAAGGAGGAGGATTGCGTGCGCGTTTGTGCGGAGACGTTGGTGGCCATTGCTTTTTCGATGATATCAGTTGGGCGTGCTATTCGATTCTGACGAGCTATTAGATTCTGGCGAGCTATCAGATTCTGACGAGTTCGGTCTGGATGCGGCCAGTGACTTCAGCTTTGCCTTTGCGGGCGATCATGTCGACTTCGCTGCGGACGCCAAATTCGCCTGGGAAGTAGAGGCCGGGTTCTACGGAGAAGCAGGTGTTGGGCAGGATGAGGCGCTCGTCGTGGGTTTCGAGGTTGTCGAGGTGAGCGCCGTTGCCGTGGAGCTCGATGCCGATGTTGTGGCCGGTGCGATGGGTGAAGGCGTCACCGAAGCCGGCTTTGACGATGAGGCTGCGTCCGGCTTCGTCGGCTTGCCATCCGGCGATGGGTTGATTTTTGGCGAAGGCTTCCTGCACGGCTTTGATGGAGGCATCACGGGCGTTGCGGACGGTGGTGAAGATGAGCTGTTCGCGTTCGGTGGGCTCGCGGTCGACGACGCCGGTCCAGGTGATGTCGTACCAGACGGCGGCGGGGTCGGCTGTTTTCGGGTTGCCCGGGGCCGCGAGCTTGCCCCAGATGTCGATGAGGACGAAGTCGCCGGAGCGGATGGCGCGGGAGTTGGCGGCGGTGGGCTCGTAATGCGAGTCGGCGGAGTTGGGGCCGGCGGAGACGTTGGGGCCGTGCTCCCAGATGAGGTCGTTGCGGCGGAGGCATTCCTGGAGGAATTGCACGATGGCGTATTCGGTGGCGCCTCCGCTGCGGGCGCGCGCGCCGATCTCCTTCCAGGCGGCGTCGAGGACTTCGTCGACGGCGCGTTGCGCGACGTAGTGGGTGGAGAGTTGCGCGTCGGTGAGGACGGCTTCGAAGTGGCTGACGAGGTCGGCGGAGGTGACGGGTTCTTTGCCGAAGGAGCGGAGGAGCTCAACGGTGCCGGCGTCGACCATGGAGACGTACATGATGGTGTTGCGCGGGGAGTACTGCATGGCGATTCTTGTTGCGCCGCGGAGGAGGGTTTGCAGTTGCAATTCGAGTTCCTGCCAGGAGGAGTAGACGGACTTTGTGCCGGGGAGGGTGTCGAGGCGTCCGGATTCGATGCGGTGGACTAATTTTCTTGGCTCGGCTTTGGGGTCGGCGGGGATGAAGTAGTACCAACGGCGGGTGACGTGGGCGTTGGGGTTGAGGCCGAGGATGGAGTAGGCGAGTGGGTCGCGGTGGTGGTGGTCGTAGAAGAGCCAGCCGTCGACTTTATTTTCGCGGAGTGCGGATTGGATGGCGGCGAGATCGAATTTTGTCTCGGTCCTACTCTCGGTGATGGTGTTCGGCATGGGCCCTCCCCCTCCTGGTGAAAAGTACGCAAAGTCTTCAAACCAGAAGATATGAGTCTGGACCTGCAGGTCAAGTCTTTCGGGTTTAAATGCGAAGGCCCGGCATGTGGCCGGCTTATTTCGCTGTTTGAGGGTGTCAGGTTGTCAAGAAAGTTCGTGGAATGGTAGCTGGGCTGGGCATTAATAAAACTAGACAAATGTTACTAAAGGTGGTAGTTTTCTGCGAAATATGGTAATAGCTTTCCGGGGAATTGTATCTGCTGGTAATGAAATGAGGTAACTTTCATGAAAGTAGAAAAAATTATCTATGTTTTAAAGGCTGTTATTGCGTTTAGCTTGCTGCAGTTTTTCATGGTGCATGCGAACGCCCAAGAGCAGGTTACTTGTTCGAATGCCGGCGTGACTTCTACTTGCCGGATTACCGAGCCCAACGTAAAACAAAGGATTACAAATTACCCCCAGATAACGTTCAAAGCCGGGGACAGCGTTACCGTAAGCGCTGGGGGTTGCGTACAGACAGGAGGGTCGGGAGCCACCTGGAAGCTCTATGTAAATCCTTCAGGATCGAATTCAGATCGGCTTTATCACGGCCTTATCCAGATACCTGGCGTGGACTCGGATCTGGTGCGGATCGCGGGAGTAATCAATCGAACTATTGCGATTCCGAGTACCATACCGGCGAATGCGTCGCTCAATCTGGGATACGAGGACGACGGGTACAGCGACAATGGCTATTGGGGACATGATGACGGCACAGAGAACCAGTGTCGCAATGTTGGAAATGCTTTTGTTGTGATCACCATAAAACATGGTGGCGTTGTGGTGGGTGGTGGTGGTTCCGCTGCACCGTTCGACCTGGTTTTTACGGCAACTGATCCTAACGATTTCCCGTTAAATCCCGAATGGGCATGGCAGCGAGATCATAATGCTTTACCCGATGCGGATACACAGTGTTTTGCCCTGTCTAACAATTTCTCCAACCCTGCCTGTACCACGCAAAGCCCGTCGATCGATAACCCGAGTGGTTGGAATGCCGCCTGGTGTGCCGTGGGTGCACAGCATAGCATCAACGGACACGTGAATTGGATGCCCGGAACCTGGCAAGGGCCGATCACGTGGGACGGGCACTCCAGCCCGGGAACGGATGATGATTACAACATCAATCTTGTTCCTCAAAATAGTCAGGGGCTAACGGTCTCGAGCCAGGGCAGCATTCATAGCGAGTTTGACTCGGACGAAACGATCGACCATTTTCATACGCCGTGGTGGAACTCTTTCCACTCTGCAGTGGATAACGGTGATGCCAGTGCACGCGCGATGATTGACAACAAGACGGCGATTGTCATGGGTCTCGTGGGACTTGATTGTGAGCATGGCTGCGCGACCGAGATGCATCCTGTCTATGCTTTGGCGATTCATGTCAACAGCGACCCCCAGGATGATACGTGGGCGATCTTTGCACGAAACTGGGGAGACGAAGGTTACTGCAGCCAATACCAACATCCGCTTGATACGAACCGGATAGCCTTTTTGATACCGCATGATGCGGCAACCGGAGTGAAGCTGAATGTTGCTTCTACTTTTCTAACGAACAATAGCCAGGTGAGCGGGCCAGGCGTCTCGCTGGTTCCGGGCCAAGGCGCGATCGTCGAGTTCACATTGCCTTCGCCGGATGCCGGCGCTCGAGTAGACGGCGAGCTTCATTTGCAATGGACTGCAAATGCGAGCTCCGTTAACGTTAATAGGGCCGTGACAGCTGGGAATGTCGCGAATTTGCATATTGCGGCTACCGCAGTGCACCCTGTCGCGCAGCAGGTGAATCCTGAAAGCGAGAAACGTTTGGCGGGCGTGTTGGGACAACTTCCGGCGGATAAACAAACGGTCCTAAAGGGCAAACTGACAACCACTCCAGCTTATGACGGGCTCAAGCCGGGTCCTCTGTCATCGACTTCAGCGAAACCTGCGCGGGCGGCGACCACACGCGCAGTTGCCGCTCCCGCGAAGGCGCAGAAGGACCTCGATCGAGCGAAGGCTATCTGTGCAGCGTACAACCGGTCCATTCCAAACATGCCCAATGTATGCGCTAATGTGCCGGCCAATTAATTGCCGGGGACGATACGAAGAGAAGCCGTCTTGGCTATGATTGCCGCTGAGAGGGCTCTTCGGGGATGACAAGCGAGAGGCAAGGGCAGAGACAACTGCAGGAGCGAAGGCCGGGGTAACTCCCGGCCTTCGTGGTGATATTCGCGTTGAGTTAAGCGCTGACGGAGTTTTCTGAGCTCTCCGGGTTTTCGGCGGCTGCAGCAGCGGCTGCGGCAGCGCGTTCCTTTTCGGCTTTCTCCGCCTTGCGGGCTGCGGCGGAGTTCTGGCCTAGTTCGGCGGCTAATTTTTCAGTGGTGAAGGACTCGATGGTGTCGCCTACCTGAATGTCCTTGAAGCCGGCGAGATCGATGCCGCACTCGACGCCCTGACGGACTTCCGAGACGTCGTCCTTGAAGCGTTTGAGGGTGGCGATCTTGCCCTTCCATATTTCGGCGCCTTCGCGGAGCAGACGAACCTGGTGGTCGCGTTTGATGAGGCCGTCGGTGACGCGGCAGCCGGCGATCTGGCCAACCTTGGTGATCTTGAAGACGTTGAGGACCTCGGCGCGGCCGGCGTAGTTCTCCTTGAAGACGGGCTCGAGCAGGCCGTACATGGCTTTGGTGATCTCGTCCTGCAGCTCGTAGATGATGGAGTGGAGGCGGATCTCGACGTTCTCGCGCTCGGCGACCTCGGCGGCCTTGCGGTCGGGGCGGACGTTGAAGCCGATGACCACCGCGTTCGAGGCGGAGGCGAGGAGAACGTCGGACTCGGTGATGGCGCCGACGCCGGAGTGGAGAACGCGGACGCGAACTTTCTCCGTGGACATGCGCTGGAGCGAGTCGGCGAGGACCTCGACCGAGCCTTGCACGTCGCCCTTGAGGATGAGGTTGAGGTCCTTCATGCCGGCCTGCTTGATCTGCTCGGCGAGTCCTTCGAGCGAGACGCGCGAGGACTTGGCGAGCTGGGCTTCGCGCTCCTTCATCTTGCGGTACTGGGCGATGCCCTTGGCCTTGTCGCGGTCGGCCATGACGAGGAAGGTGTCGCCGGCGTCGGGCATGCCTTCGAGGCCGAGAATCTCGACCGGAGTGGAGGGGCCGGCTTCGGTGATGGGACGGCCGCGGTCATCGAACATGGCGCGGATCTTGCCGAAGGTGTTGCCTACGATGTAGGAATCCCCGGTGCGTAATGTCCCGTTCTGGACGAGGATGCTGGCGACTGCTCCGCGGCCGCGATCGAGCTTGGCTTCGATGACAGTTCCGACGGCGGGACGGTCGGGCTGGGATTTCTGCTCGTTGACGTCGGCGACCAGGCAGATCATCTCTTCGAGCTTGTCGAGGTTGATGTGCTTCTTGGCGGAGACTTCGACGAACTCGGTATCGCCGCCCTGGTTGGCGGGC
>DATAVY010000118.1:0-11872 GCA_036267495.1 Edaphobacter sp. | reverse complement strand
TTGGTGAACGACTCCACCGACTCCTTCCGCTGCTTGATCAGCGTAGTCAGAATCTGCGACTCCTCCGCATCCGTCAGCTTCTCGCGTTTATCGATTTCCTTGTTCTTCAGCGCCGACTTCACCATCCGCAGCGTCGTCAGCTTATGCTCTTCCTTAGCCTTCATCGCCACCACAATATCTGCCTGCACCCTCTCGCCAATCGTCATCGTTCCCTCGCTTCTATCTCGTCATTATAAGTACCCATCGTCGTCACCACGCGCCGGGCAACGTGAGGTCCCAAGCCTCCCGCCCACCCAGACCGGTACACCCGCCACGAAGTGGCGCCCCGCGCGTAGCGGAGCCCGTCCGGCAGGACAAACGCGCAGCGGAACCCGTCCGGCAGGACACAGCTAAAATAAATCCATGATCCGCAAAACCCGCCTCTTCACCCCTGGCCCGACGCCTCTTCTCCCCGCCGCCCAGTTCGCCATGGCCGCGGCCGACATCCACCACCGCACCCCCGAGTTTCGCGCTCTCTATACCAAAGTCCTCTCGCAATTAAAGGACTTCGTCGGTACCAAAAACGACGTCATCATTCTCTCCGCCTCAGGCACCGGAGCGATGGAGGCCTCCGTCTCCAACCTCACCTCACCCGGTGATCGCGTGCTGGTTCTAACAGCCGGAAAGTTCGGCGAGCGCTGGGCCTCCCTCGTCAAATCCTTCGGCTGCCACGCCGACGTCATCGAAAAGCCCTACGGCCAGACCTTCACCCTCGACCAGATCAAAGCCGCCCTCAAGCTCGAAACCCGCGCTGTCTTCGTCCAGGCCACCGAATCCTCCACCGGCGTCCGCCACGACATCCAGGGCATCGCCAAACTCCTCAAACAAGAAAACTCCGAGGCACTCCTCATCGTCGACGGCATCACCGGCCTCGGCACCACCCACCTCGATATGGACGGCTGGGGCATCGACGTCCTCATCGGCGGCTCGCAAAAAGCCGTCATGATGCCTCCCGGCCTCAGCTACCTCGCCATCAGCCACCGCGCCTGGGATCGCATGGAGTCCACGTACAACCCGCGCTACTACTTCGATCTCCGCAAGGAGCGCAAGAACGCCGCCAAGGGAGAATCCGCCTACACTCCACCGGTCTCCCTCATCGCCGCCCTCGGCGCATCGCTCGACTACATCGCCGCCCAGGCCGCAACCCCTGAGAATCCTAAGGGGAGCCTGGCCGAAGGCCGAATAAAACTAATCGACAACGCCGAAACCTGCGCCGCCATGACCCGCGCCGCAGCCACTACCCTCGGCTTCAAACTCTTCGCCCCCAAAGGCGCAGAAGCAGCGGCCGCCACCGCCATCGTCGCCCCCGAAGGCACCGACTCCGGCACGCTCGTCAAAGGCCTCAAATCCCAGTTCGCCGCCATCGTCACCGACGGCCAGGGCGAGATGAAGGGCCAGCTCTTCCGCATCGCCCACATCGGCTTCTTCGACTACATGGACACCATCGCCATCATCGGCGCTCTCGAACAAGTCATCGCCAAAACCAAAACCCCGCTCCCCAGCTTCGAATTCGGCAAAGGCCTGATCGCCGCCCAGAAATTCTTCGCTGAACACGCCAAATAGAAATAGCAGTCAGGGCGCCCACCGGCAGCCCGCGTCCGGACCTCGGACGTGGGTTCAATCGGAAAATATTTTTCGTAAGAATGGAAAATTTTTGAGACCGGAAAAGTGACCGTCAACTTACCAGCTTTCACCAGCAATCCACCACGAATTTACCATCGAAAAACCACGTTCCAGCACCCGATTTTGCCAAAACCCCCAGCAAAAACGTAAGAAGCACCGCTACAAAAAAAAGTGACTTTTCGACACGATTTTATTCTGTGGCGGGGAGGCGAAGGGAAGCGTGGTCTTTGCGGAGCTCAAGACAAAGAGCTTCGACGACAAGATTGTGGTCTTCGCGCTGCGGCAGGCCGGAGACCGTGACTGCGCCGATGATGCCGGCGCGGGCGATGTTGATGGGAAAGCAGCCGCCGTGAGCGGCATAGTCGGCGTCGGAGAGATTGTAACGCTCGCTGAAGGTGCGGTTCTGCTGCTCGAGCGTAAGGCCAATGGCATACGACGGGCGGTGGAAGCGGGCGACGACGTTGATCTTGCGCTGGACCCAGCGCTGATTGTCGGGTGTGGTGCCGGCGAGCGCGGTGTAGAAGAGCTGCTGGTGGGGTTGGCCGAAGCGGCGGATGTCAACGACGATAGATTGCTTGCGGGAGAGGGCGAGCTCGCGGAGGCTGAGGCCGAGACGCCAGGCGGTGTCGTAGTCGAAGGCGGGGAACTGGAGCTCGGCTTCCTGACGGGCGATGGTGGCTAGGTCTTCGGCGATGGGCATTGTGGGAAGGGTATCAGCTTCGTGTTGCTAGACTGTCCGTCATGTTGCGAAAGAGAGTTGCAGCGGCGTGGGTGGGGTTAGTGATGCTTACGCTTGGCGGCCTGTTAAGCTGCTACTACCTGGCCTTCTCAGTGTGGATGATGGCTTACCCAATGGCGGATCCGGAGTTTTGGCGACCTCGTTTTTTCGAGCGACTGGGGATAACATTTCTGATTGGATTTCTTTGGACCGTAGTGTCTATTTGGTTGTTTAAGCATAGAACAGTGCGGGAATAACTACGTCTGGCGCGGGCGGTCGCCTTGACACTGCCCTTCGGTTACGCGATGCTTAGGACCTAGGCCTCTTTTTGCGCGGAAGCGAAGCTCCGGTGCGGTTAGGAGCGGGTTTGCAGATATTTTGCTGTCTGCGACTACGGCAGCCAAAGAAGATTTGTGTCCTTGAACGAGTAAAGGGAACGGAGTGGATGGATGTTTGCGATGTGGCTGCAGAGCGGGATGGGTGGACTGGGGAATATGGGAAGCCTGGCCCTGCCGATATTGTTTTTCGTGGTGCTTTATTTTTTGATGATCGCTCCGAACCAGAGGAAGCAGAAAAAGTGGCAGGAGATGCTGGGTCAGTTGAAGTCCGGCGACCGCGTAACGACCAATGGCGGGATTAAGGGAACGGTATTGAGCGTGAAGGATGATGTGGTTATCCTGCGGGTTCAGCCTGACGGCGTGAAACTGGAGTTCGTCAAGAGCGCGATTGCCGCGGTGACGACCGACGAAAAGGCCGCCTAAGGTGGGATCGCAGCGAGTTTTTGTAGTGGATTGGATGTACGCAGGTTGAGATTGGACCGTTGACTACGGATAAGGAAGAAGCGAGGAGAGCGGCGGCGGGACCGGAACAAGGGATCGCGGCTGCATCCTTCCAATAGAGATCATGGGCAAGAATCTGGCCGGGAAATCGGCATTCATCGTTGCAGTACTGGTGATCTTCTGTTTCGGCATTGTGGGCATCCCCCACGGCGGCCTGATGCAGTCGATCAAGGATCGTATCCACCTGGGGCTTGACCTCAAGGGCGGGATTCACCTGGTGATGGAGGTGCATGTCGCGGAGGCGGTGAGTTCGGCTACCGACCGGGACGTGCAGCGGCTGGAAGATGATTTCCAGAAGGCAGGAATTGCGGGCGCCACAATCGGGAAGACCGATCCGGCGCGGCCCGACACGATCATCATCTCGGGAGTTCCGGCGGCGAAGCTGAGCGATGTTCGTTCGGTGCTGCAGGGCACGGATTACTCGGGTTACGACGTGTCGACGACTGCCGATGGCAATTCGTCGCTAACCATGAAGCCGGGAGCGATCCGGGATCTGGAGACGCGAACGCTGGATACGTCGATCGAGACGATCCGTGAGCGTATCGACAAGCTGGGCGTGGCTGAGCCGACGGTGCAGCCGTATGGATTAGGAGCGAACCAGATTCTGGTTGAGCTACCGGGTATCAGTGATGTGGGCCATGTGGAAGATGTGATCCAGTCGGCGGCGAAGTTATCGATTCATGCCGTTACGGGCGGACCGTACGAGTCCGACCAGGCCGCGATGCAGGCGAATGGCGGGATCATTCCAGCGGACTCCATGTTGCTGCGTGGATCGGGTTCGGCGGGTGCGCCGGATATGGTCTGGCTGCTGAAGCGAGTTAGCGAGGTGGAGGGTACGGATTTCCGCGACGCGCAACCTTCGCAGGACCAGAATGGCCGACCGAATATCCGGTTCAACCTCACTACCGAGGCCGGTGATCGCTTCTACAAATACACCGAGGCTCATTCCAGTACAAGCTCTTCGCCGGGCTCGATGGCGATCGTACTCGACAACAAGGTCCGCGAGGTTGCAAGCATCAATTCCGCGATTCGCGACAGCGGCGAGATCGAAGGGGGTTTTACCCAGCAGCAGGCGAACGATCTGTCGCTGATGCTGCGGACCGGGGCGCTGCCGGCAACGATTTCTTACCTTGAGACACGTACGGTAGGGCCAAGCCTGGGTGCTGCGTCGATTCATCAGGGCGTGGTCGCGGCGATCGCGGGCATGCTGGCCGTCATGATCTTCATGCTGGTGTACTACCGCGGAGCGGGAATCAATGCGGACCTTGCGCTAATGCTGAATTTGCTGATTCTGCTTGGATTCATGGGCTTTACCGGGTCGACATTGACGTTGCCGGGCATCGCCGGTGTGATTCTGACCATCGGCATGGGCGTCGACTCAAATGTGCTGATCTTCGAGCGCATCCGGGAAGAGCTTCGCACGGGTAAAACGGCGGCGGCGGCGGTCCAGCAGGGATTTGCGCATGCGTGGGTCACGATTCTCGATACCCACGTGACGACGATTGTGTCGGCAATGATTCTGTTCCTGTTCGGTTCGGGGCCGGTGCGCGGTTTTGCCGTGACTCTGGCGTTTGGTCTGTTTGCCAACCTGTTTACCGCTGTGCTGGTTTCGCGTGTGATCTTCGATGCAATTCTGCAGAGGAAAGAGCGCGGCGCAACGTTGTCGATTTAGATTTTGAGAGATTGCGGGCCTTACAGGTTCCGCCGAGGGTTTGGGCGTGAGTTTGGAACTATTTCGAACAACGAATATCGACTGGCTTGGGAAGAAGTGGTACTTCCTTGGCTTTTCGCTGATTTTTTCTATTGCCGGCGTGCTGAGCATGCTGTTCTGGCATCACATTCCGCTGGGGGTCGACTTCAAGGGCGGCACGCAGATTCGGGTGGCGTTTGAACAAAAGCCGAATGAGGACCATGTGCGGCAGGCTCTGGACCGGGCGGGTGTACATAATGCTCTGGTTCAGCAGGTCAGCGACCCGAGCGGCCATGCGGCGAACAAGGCGATTATTGCGCTGCCGGAGTCGACAGCGAGCGATCAGTCGCATGATGCGGGCCGGAAGAGCGTGGAGAGCGCGCTGAGTGCCAATTACCACGATTCCGGGTTCACGATTGAACAGGTTGAGATCGTGGGGCCTACGGCGGGCAAACAGCTGCAGAAGCAGGCATGGCTGGCGACTCTTTATTCCCTGTTGGGAATGCTGATCTACCTGTGGTTCCGGTTTGAGCTTATCTATGGCGTGGCGGCGGTGGTGGCAGTCTTCCACGACACTTTAATTACAGTCGGGGCGTTCAGTTTGACGAATCAGGAGATAACCCTTACGGTAATCGCAGCAATCCTAACGTTGATCGGTTATTCGATGAACGACACGATTGTCGTCTTCGACCGTATTCGCGAGAACCTGGCGCTGTCACGGAGAGAGTCGTTACATGATGTCGTCAACCGGAGCATCAATCAGACGCTGAGTCGAACGGTTATCTCGTCAGGGCTGACATTTTTGACGGTTTTGTCTCTGTATCTGTTTGGGGGAGAGGTGCTGCACGGATTTTCCTTTGCCCTCGTAGTTGGGATTCTGATTGGAACGTACTCGTCAATCGCGGTGGCAGCTCCGATGCTGGTGGCGTATCAGGATTGGCGGGTGAAGCGGGGCAAGGCAGCTTCGCTGCCTGCGGGACGACGGGCCAAGGCATAAGAAAAAGAAGGTTTTACTGGAGAATAGTTCGCCCGGGAACAAACTGAAGCACGATGGTGTCTAAAGCACAATAGCTCTTCTTCACCATAGAGAGGCTGCATATGTTCGAAGATTCATTGATGGAATCCGGCGGCAAGATCAAGACGAAGTCCAAATACTGGATGATTGCGACCTTTGTATTCAACGGCGTGATCCTGGCAACCATGATTCTGATTCCGCTGCTGTATCCGGAAGCTTTGCCGAAGACGGCGATGACCGCGATGCTGACGGCGCCACCGCCGCCTCCACCGCCTCCACCGCCACCGCCGCCGCAGCAGATCGTGAAGCCGATCAAGATGGTGTCGGAGATTGATCAGGGCCTGCATGCGCCTACGAAGATCCCCAAAGACATCAAGATGCTGAAGGAAGAGGCAGCACCGACGATGGCTGGCGTAGCCGGTATGAACGGCATGGGTAGCGGCTCGGGCGTTCCAGGCGGAGTGATGGGCGGCCTGGGGTCGGGTCCGGCACCGGTAGTGAAGGTTGCTCCTCCCAAAGGTCCGGCGCGTGTTTCGAGCGGCGTGGTGTCCGGTCTCAAGGTCTCTGGGGCAAATCCGACCTATCCTCCGATTGCCAAGGCGGCGCATGTCTCCGGAGCAGTGGTTCTGCACGCCATCATCTCCAAAGAAGGCACGATCAAGAATTTGACTGCGATCAGCGGGCCAGAGATGCTGAAATCAGCTGCGATCGAGGCAGTTTCGAACTGGCGTTACAAGCCGTATCTGCTGAATGGCGAACCGACCGAGGTGGATACGCAGATTACCGTCAACTTCAGCTTTGGCGGAGGCTAGATCAAGGTTAACCACTCAATACCGGCTCTCGCGGTTTCCTTCAAAGTGTCGAACTTTTGGGGGATTCACGGGTAAAGATTCAGAAAGTTAGAGTTCTATCAGGAGGAAATATTCCAGTGATTCTCGCTCATCTCGCAACAACTTTCGCTCACGTTCCCGCTTCCCTCGCCATGTATTTCGAGGAGGCCCAGGTCAGTTTCAGTGTCATGGGTCTTTGGGGCAATATGGGCTGGCTGGCGCGCTGCGTCGTCATCCTTCTTTTCATCATGTCCATCTGGTCGCTCGCTGTGATCATCGATCGGGCACTTTACTTCTCAGCGGCGCGCAAGCAGTCGCGCGAATTTGCTCCTAAGGTGGCCGGCGCGTTGAAGGATGGCCGTCTGGATGAGGCGATCAAAGTTGCGGACCGCTCGAAGAAGTCGCACCTTGCTGAGGTTGTTACGGCAGGCCTGCAGGAGTTCCGCAGCTTCGGTTCCGGGGGCAGCATCACCCCGGAGCAGGTGGAGAGCTCGAAGCGCGCGCTCGAGCGCTCTGAGGCTATCGTTCATGCCAAACTGAAGCGCGGTCTTGGCGGTCTGGCAACCATCGGTTCCACGGCTCCGTTCATCGGCCTGTTCGGCACGGTGGTCGGTATTTTGAATGCGTTCCAACAGATCGCAACCCAGAAGACTTCGGGTATCGGCGCAGTTGCCGGCGGTATTTCGGAAGCACTGGTAACGACGGCGTTCGGTCTTCTCGTTGCCATCCCGGCCGTTATGACGTTCAACTACTTTACCGGCAAGGTCGAAGCGTTCGACGTCGAGATGGACAACAGCTCCAGCGAGCTGGTGGACTATTTCATCAAACAGAGCCACCGGTAGCTTAGGTTCTGAAGCAGGCAAGCAACACCCAGCGAGAATCGCAATCTGACCGGGTTCCCCCGCTGCCGACAAGCGAATCGGCATCGGGGGCCGGGCAGCAACGCAAGGGAGAGCAAATCCAGTAAACCGGACGGAGCATAGGTTATGGGTATCGTAAAGAGGGATGAAGGCAAGAAGGTCAATTCCAACATCAACGTTACGCCGATGGTGGACGTGATGCTGGTGCTGCTGATCATCTTCATGGTCATCACCCCGATGCTGAACAACAAGGTGAACGTGGATCTTCCGAAGGCGGACGCCGCAGTCGTGATGGAAGACGCCAATAAGGAAGACGCGGTCGTTGTTGCGGTCACGCGAGACGGCAGAACGTTTCTAGGCGGCGACCAGGTGACCGTCGACGATCTTGGCCCTAAGATTGCGGCGAAACTCGAAAACAAGACCAGCAAAGAGGTCTTCATGCGCGCCGATCAGCGGGCGAACTACGGCAAGGTTATGGATGCGGTCGACGGTATTCGTTCTGCAGGCGTCAGCCAGCTTGGTTTGCTGACGGAGAGAACGGACGACACGGGCACAAACTCGACGCCCGCGAAGAAATAAACGCGGTTATTCACAGCGAGCCGAGTCGCAACTACTGGAACGGCTGATTTTGAGGAGATTGCTATGGGAATGGGTGGAGGAAATACAGGCGGAGCGGTTTCCGATATCAACGTTACGCCGTTGATCGATGTACTTCTGGTGCTATTGATCATCTTCATGGTCATCGTTCCAGTGACGCCTCGCGGGTTGGAGACGCTGGTTCCTCAACCGCCGAAGGACCATAAAGAAGACCAACCGAACGATCGCACGATTGTGGTGCAGGTTCAGTCGAATGGAGCGGGCGCGCCTTCCTACAAGATCAATGAGACTGCCTTCAACAAGACCGATATCGAGCCCAAGTTGACGGAGATTTTCGCAACCCGCCAGGAGAAGGTCATGTTCGTCAAAGGCGACAAGGATCTCGATTTCAGCAAAGTTGCGGAAGTCATCGACTTTGGACATCAGGCTGGCGTCGACAATATCGGCTTGATCACGCCAAGGGTGGAAGCAGGACAGTAAGTTCGCAGTTGACGCTCTCAACGGGCGGTTGGCCAGGCGGCCGGCCGCCCGGAGCTTTTTATGGCTGCCCGGTGTCTGTAGTGATGGAGTCCTCGCTCACCCCAATTCTCATCGGGAGATGACTGCGATGGCATTCTCAACGAATGGCGCCCCAGGGAGCGATAGGCTTTCTTCTGAAATCAACGTAGCTCCTCTGATCGATGTATTGCTGGTGATGCTGATCATCTTTATGGTGATTGTGCCGGTCATGCCTCGAGGCTTGAACACTGCGCTTCCCGCGACCGCGAGCGCCGGTGATGAAGCACCCGATTCTCCGATCCTGGTGGAGGTGGAACAGGGTGCCGTGACAGTGAGGTATAGCATCAATGGAATCGAGGTCGAGAAGACGAGGATGGCGCCGGGACTTGCGGAACTAGTGTCGCGACGGCCGGGTCGCCGAATGGTCCTCAAGGCGGATGCCAAGCTGGATTTTGCGGTGATCGCAGGGGTGATCGACGCGGGTCGGGCTGCTGGGGCGGAAAGCATCGGATTGTGGACTCCCGGAGCGGACGCACCGTCCAGATAGGCATGCTCAAGGCATGCTGAATATCCTGGTTTTATCCGCTTGCTGCCCCGGCTGGCGGCCCAGCCTTGTCGCAGCAATACGAAGGGCGGCGGATATATCCGCGGCGCTGGAAAAGCCAGTGCCCACAAGGAACTCGCCAGCCTGAGTTGCAGGGGGCGATTATGTCGCAGATTGTCAAATTGTCAAAATAGCGGATGGGTGTATGGTCTAGAGACACAGATTTTCGGCAATCGATTTGGCCTTGCTGCAGCCAGCGTGCATCCTATCCGTGGAGCGCGACCGAATTCGACAGATTTATATCGACCGTAGGAAACGAGAAAGTGCTCGCGTCAGACGGGGAAAGCATGAGTCCTCTAGTCACGCCGGGACGTATACCATTACAATCAAAGCTAAAGCCGAGAACCCGCTTCGACAGCTTCGCCTTTTTGTACAAGACAAACTCGCGCCCATTTGAAGGAGACGATTCGCCCAATGAAATTAACCGCACGGATTCCGGTTACGGCCGCCATGCTGGCGCTGCTGCTTATCACTGCAACCGGGTGTAATCGCCTGAAGGCTCGGGATCAGTTGACCAAGGGCGTGCAGGCGTTTAAGAACGCACGTTATGAAGAGGCTGTGGGCCACTTCCAACAATCGATCGCTCTCGATCCAAACTATGAGGATGCAAAGCTTTATCTGGCCACTGCGTACTCCTACCAGGTTGTACCCAATCTGGATACTCCGCAGAACAAGGCGATTGCGCAGAAGGCGCTTGATGGTTTCAATGAAGTTCTGGCGAAAGATCCGAATGACCTGACGGCGTTGAAGCAGATTGCATCGATTAACCGCAATATCGGCAACTTCGACAAGGCCAAGGACTACGAGAAGAAAGTGATCGCTCTCGCTCCGAACGATGCTGAGGCTTACTACACCATCGGAGTTATCGACTGGACGACGGAGCATTATAAAAATACGGTTCCAATTCTTGCTGCAGACGGCTTGACCGATGATGGCCAGGGAAACGTCAAGAAGAGCAAGGCCGCATGTGCGAAGCTGCAGGCCGCGAATACTGATCTGGTGAACGAGGCCTTCCAGTATCTGAACAAGGCAATTGAACTGAATCCCACCTACGATGACGCAATGGCGTACATGAACCTGGCCTATCGCAGCAAGGCGAATCTGGAGTGCGGCAACGATGCGGCGCGTAAGGAGGATCTGGCCAAGGCCGACGAGTGGGTGCAGAAGGGCATGGGCGCACGCAAGGCGAACGAGAAGAAGAAGGAAGAGAAGACTCAGGGCGGAGTTACGATGCAGTAGTCGTTGTCGCCTGCAAAAACCAGAGGCCTCCTGTGATGGGGGGCCTCTTTCTTTGTGTCTGCTTCGGCCCTTGCTGCTTACCATGCGGTAAAATTGCCGCTTGCGGCGTTCGATAAAAAAAGTGTTGATTGCGAATCGGGGAGAGATTGCTCTTCGCGTGATTCGGGCGTGCCGGGAGATGGGGGTGGCCACGGTCGCGATCTACTCCGATGCGGACCGGGGGGCGTTGCATGTGTTGCACGCGGATGAGGCGTACCGGCTAGGACCCGCGCCGGCGGCGGAGAGCTATCTGCGGGGAGATCTGATTCTGGAGGTGGCGGGCAGGGCGGGCGCGGATGCGATTCATCCGGGTTATGGATTCCTGTCGGAGAATGCGGAGTTTGCCGAGGCTTGTGAGATGGCTGGGATAACGTTCATCGGACCGCCGGCGAGTGCGATGCGTGTGCTGGGATCGAAGACCAGGGCGCGACAGGCGGCGGATGCGGCGGAGATGCCGCGAGTTCCTGGCAGCGTGACCGGTTTGGCGGATGTTGCGGAGGCGGTTCGTGTAGCCGCGGGAATTGGATATCCGGTGATGCTGAAGGCTGCAGCGGGCGGTGGTGGTAAGGGCATGCGCTCGGTGACAAGGGCGGAGGATATTGCGGCGGCATTTGCAGCGGCGAGCAGCGAGGCGGAACGGAGTTTCGGATCGGGCGAGGTGTATCTGGAGAAGCTGATCGAGCGGCCTCGACATATTGAGATCCAGTTAATGGCGGACGAACATGGGCATTGCGTGTATCTGGGCGAACGCGAGTGTTCGGTGCAACGTCGCCATCAGAAGGTGATTGAAGAGGCTCCTTCGGCTGTGGTGAGTGAGGATTTGCGGCGACGGATGGGCCAAGCGGCGGTTCGGCTGGCGTTGTCTGCGGGTTATGTGAATGCGGGAACGGTCGAGTTTCTTGTCGATCACGAGGAGAACTTTTATTTTCTCGAGATGAATACGCGGCTGCAGGTGGAACATCCTGTGACGGAGATGGTAACGGGGCTCGATCTGGTTCATTTGCAGTTGCGGGTGGCGATGGGCGAGGTGTTGCCGATCACGCAGGAGGATGTTCGGCTGCGCGGGCATGCGATCGAGTGCAGGATTTATGCGGAGGACCCGGAGAATAATTTTTTCCCGTCGCCGGGGCTGATTACGCGGCTGGTGCAGCCGGGGGGGCCGGGGATTCGCGAGGACTGCGCGGTGTTCGCCGGGTGGAGGGTGCCGCTCGATTACGATCCGATGCTGTCGAAGCTGGTGGCGTTTGCGCCGACTCGGGAGATGGCGATCGACCGGATGCT
>DATAVY010000117.1:0-7836 GCA_036267495.1 Edaphobacter sp. | reverse complement strand
ACCTGGCTCACAAAATAAACCCCGGCCAGTATCCACAGCGCCGGCAACCGAAAAGCATCTCCCAACCGATGATGCGTCGCCGCACCATGCCGCTCCTGATCACGCTCCAACTCACCCGCCAGCCACACCCGCTCCTCCGGTCGCATCCAGTCGGCCTTTTCCGGTCTGTCCTTCAGCACAAACAGCACCGAAATCCCCAGTAGAATCGTCGGGACCCCCTCCGACAAAAACAGCCACTGCCACCCCGCCAGCCCCCGCACTCCATCGAGCTTCAGCAGAAAACTCGACAGCGGCCCGCCAACCACTCCCGCCAGCGAGGTTGCCGTCATAAACCGCGCCACCGCTCGCGCCCGCTCCTGCGTCGGAAACCAGTACGTCAGGTAAATGATCATGCCAGGAAAAAATCCCGCCTCACTCACCCCCAGCAGAAATCGCAGAATATAGAACGATGTCGCTGAATGCATGAACATCATGCACGTCGAGATCACGCCCCAAGAGATCATGATCCGCGCAATCCACACCCGCGCTCCCACTCGCGTCAGCATCAGGTTGCTAGGCAGATCGAACAACATCGACCCCAGAAAAAATATCCCCGCCCCGGTTCCGTACACCGTATTGCTGAAGTGCAGGTCCCGCTGCAGGTCCATCGCTGCGAACCCCACATTCACGCGATCGAGATAGGCAACGATATACAGCAGAAATAGATAAGGAATCAGCCGCCACGAGATCTTCGCATACAGCGCGCGACCATCCACTACCGATTCGCCGATAACGTCTGCCATCGCCTTACTCTACCCGTTCGGTCGTACTGCGCGTCAGGTTTTCTCCGCCTCCAGCAACCTCCGCTTTCGCTCTACACCCCAGTGATAGCCGGTCAGTGACCCATCCTTCCCGATCACGCGATGACAAGGCACCACTACTGCCACTGGATTTGCCCCACAAGCCGCCGCTACAGCGCGCGATGCTGTAGGTGCTCCGAGTTGCGACGCCACCTCCGAATAGCTCCGCGTCTCTCCCCGCGGGATCGCCTGGAGCGCCTTCCATACCCGCTGTTGGAATGCCGTCGCCCGCACATCCAGCGGAAAAGTCACAGCCAATGGATGCTCTCCCAACTGACTCGTCACAAACGCAACCGCATCGGAAAGCCAGCCAGTATTTCCCTTGGCTACCACCAGCTGCGCCTTCGAAAACTTCTCTCGCAAACCGGCAATCAGCTCCTTGTCATCCCGCCCAAACGCGATCGAACAGATCCCCACATCCGTCATCGCCACCAGCATCCGGCCCAGCGGACTCGCCGCCGTAGTGTACCGAATCAGCAGCCCCGCCCCGCCCTCCCGCATCACGCGCGGTGTCATTCCCAGCGCAGCCGAACTCTTTTCATACAACCTACTGCTCGACCCATAGCCCGCCTCATAGATCGCATCCGTAATTGGAGACTTCCCCGTCTTGGATTCCCTCACTTTGCTTTTGAACCGTTCCAATCGTGCCTCCTTCGCATACTGCCCCGGACTCACTCCCAACACTCGCTTGAACCCACGCAGAATCGTGAGCCTCCCAACGCCGGTCGCCTTCGCCACATCGGCGAGTCGTGTCCGTTCCTCCGCATGTTCCTTCAAATACTCAGTCACAGCTGCAATCGCACCCGCCTGCGGATCGTCCTTCGCCTCAGCCCTCTCCGGCTCGCACCGCTTGCACGCGCGATACCCAGCGGCCTCCGCCTGCCGCGGGGTAGCGAAGAAGCTTACCTGCTTCCGCGTGGGTCTACGGCTCGCGCAACTCGGTTTGCAATAGATCTTCGTCGACTTCACCGCATACACAAACTGCCCATCCGCATGGGGGTCTCTCTGCAGCACCTGCTGCCACTGCTTTCCGGGAAAATAACTCGGAACCACAATCCCGCCATCACTCGTTTTTGCTGCGCTCGTCATCGTCATTCCAGTATCCTCCCACCAGCCACAACTCAACACACTCCGTTTCGTTCCCTCAAACTCGAATGAGTCATGGCAAAAAGAAAGGGCAGGCCCGAAGGCCCGCCCTCTTCAATGCATGCCGGCCGAATTACTTGGCAATAGCCTGTTTCACTCCAGCCTGTTCCGCCAGAGCCGCAGCCTTGTCCGTCTTCTCCCAAGTAAAGCCCTCGCCTTTGCGTCCGAAGTGACCATACGCTGCCGTCGCCTTGAAGATCGGCTTCCGCAGATCGAGCCCCTCGATAATGCCCTTCGGTGTCAGCGAGAAGTTCTTCCGCACCAGTTCCTCCAGTTTCGTCTCATCGACCTTGCCCGTGCCGAACGTATCCACCAGCACGCTCACCGGTTCCGCCACGCCAATCGCGTAAGCCAACTGTACTTCGCAACGATCAGCCAACCCAGCCGCGACAATGTTCTTCGCAACATAACGCGCCATGTAAGCCGCTGAACGGTCGACCTTCGTCGCATCCTTGCCGCTGAATGCCCCGCCGCCATGCCGTCCCATGCCGCCATACGTATCGACAATGATCTTTCGTCCCGTCAATCCCGTATCGCCCATCGGCCCGCCGACTACAAACCGTCCCGTCGGATTGATGTGATACTTCGTGTCCTCATCCAACAACTTCGCCGGAATCACCGCCTGAATCACGTTCTTCAGAATGTCCGCGCGCAACTCGTCATTCCCAACTGTCTCGGCATGCTGTGTCGAGATCACCACTGCATCCACCCGCACCGGCTTATGGTTCGAGTCGTACTCCACCGTCACCTGACTCTTGCCGTCCGGCCGCAAGTACGACATCAGTCCGTTCTTGCGAACCTCGCTCAGCTTCAACGCCAGTTGGTGCGCCAGCGAAATTGGCGTCGGCATCAGCTCCGGCGTCTCGTTCGTCGCATACCCGAACATCATGCCCTGATCGCCGGCTCCGCCCGTATCGACGCCCATAGCAATGTCGCCAGACTGCTTGTTAATCGTCGAGATTACTGCGCACGTATTCGAATCGAACCCATACAGCGCATTGTCATAGCCGATCGCCGCAACCGTTCCGCGCACCAGGCTCTGAAAGTCCACATACGCCTTCGTCGTAATCTCGCCGGCGATCACGACCAGTCCGGTGCAGGTCAGCGTCTCGCACGCTACACGGCTGTAAGGATCCTGCGCCAGGCAGGCATCGAGAATCGCATCGGAAATCTGGTCGGCAATCTTGTCAGGATGCCCTTCGGTGACAGACTCACTCGTAAACAAAAAACGGTCGCGTTTAGCCAAAACAACTCCTCCACAGAGTACCTGCAGGACACGTAGTCCAAACAGTGTGCAACCTTCCCATTTTACCCGCCTTGGACCCGCCGGGCAAAGCCGCCCACTTATAAGCAATAATCAAACATCCAACTGCGGTATCGCGCATCGAACGGTCGACCGTGATTTCTACAACGTCATTGGCTGGGATGATTGTGGGGACTTCAGGGCTGTTTCTCTTTGCGCGCATAAGGTGAATCAAAAGCGGATGGTAACGAAGGACAATTAGGATCTGGCAACTACGATTGCTTCCGCTTCATGCTCCGCCACGACGCAGTTCTTTTGTCTTGAGAACGATGAGGTATTCGTAGAAAGCTTGCAGGGTGGCGTAGGTGAGGCCGGCAGTGCCATCGAGGAGAGCCCCGCGAAGAAAGACCATGTAAAGCCATTTGAGGAGAGGCCTGCCTGGGAGGCGATAGAAGATGGCCTTCTGGTGTAGTCGACGGGTGTGGAAATCCGGGTGGCGGAGTGCGGTCATCAGCGACGGATTTTGCAGTCCCTGATTGCGGACGATCACTTCGGCCTCCATAGTGGAATAGCGATTGTGCTTCTCAATCCACGTGGCTATTCCTTTGGAGAAAGGAAAGTGATCGAGCGGATAGTTTAGCTCGACGACGGAGCCGTCGATTTCGAGGACTTCGTTGATAGCACGCGTGTAGTGAGCATGTTCGGGACGGATGAGGCGAATGTAATAAGGCGAGAGCTGAGCGTGTTTGATCCAGGTGCCGAAGAGGTAATCGCGGCGGCGGACGCGAAACCCGGATATATCGGCTGGGACAGCGAGAACTATTTGCTGCATCTCCCGGGACAGCTCGGGTGTGGGACGCTCGTCTGCATCCAGCAGAAATACCCACGGGTGTTTGAAAGATATCGCGGTGAGCGCAACGTTGCGATGGGTGGCGTAGTCGTCGAAGTGACGAGTATAGATTTGCGCGCCGGCGGCCTTTGCAATCTCGAGAGTTTCGTCGCTGCTTTGGGAGTCGAAGACGTGAATGTCATCGGACCACGAGACGCTTGCGAGACAGTCAGGCAGATCCTGCTGCTCATCGCGAGTGAGAATGAGGACGGAGATCATCTGCTCGTTATGGTATCTGGTTCTGCCGGAGCAGATGATCCTGGAGCCGGATTAGAAGCGAATGACCAGACCTGAGGTCAGGGTCTTAGCGTGGCTTCCATTTGCGGAGTTATTGACGCCGCAACTGAAGTCCGCGACACGCCAGTCAAGATGGGGGAGAATGGTCGTGTCGAGTCCGACGACGTATCTGTAAGCGAAATCGTTAGGATCTTTGAGACCAGCGGCGGTCCTGCTATAGCTGGAAACTCCAAAGATAAATTCTCCATAAGGTTTGAGAGGAATGACGGGAAGCTTTGCGGCCAGACGCGGGCCAAGGAGACCGCTTTTGATATCGCTGGACAAGTCGCCGCGCGCATCGACAGAGAGATCGAGAGGGCCGACGTGATAAACCCCGTAATAAAAGCCAAAGGTTCCGGCGAGCCTCCAGTCCTGGTTGGGTAGACCGCTCTTTTCAGTTCCAGCGGTACCGTAGACGGCGAATCTTGCCTGGGCGTTGAGATTCGAGGTGATGAGAATGAGCAGGAAGAGGGGGAGGGTACAGAGGGTTCGGCGGCTCATGATTAAGCGTAGCCACAAGTCACCCTGTTGAGCAAGTAAGACAACGATCGTGGCAGAGCTTTTATGCCGGACCGGATTGGATTCGCGAAAGCAGCTTGCGGCCAAGGTAGAGTGATTTTGAGGACGATGAGCCAGGATATAGAGTGAAGGAAGACAAGAGGAGAAGCAGTTTGGAAGGGAAGAATGAAAGCGATGCCGTTCCCGGCGTTTGCTGCGTCATTGTCAATTGGAATGGGTGGCGAGACACCCTGGATTGTCTAACTTCGTTGCGCGCTCAGGAATACGGCAATCTGCAGATTGTCGTGGTGGACAACGGGTCAACAGACGATTCCGTGAATCGAATACGATCAGCTTTTCCTGAAGCGAAACTGATTGAAACAGGAAAGAATTTAGGGTTTTCGAGTGGCTGCAATGTCGGACTGCGGGCCGCTTTATCGGCAAGGGCGGAGTTTGTGTGGCTGCTGAATAACGACACCGTCTGTCCGTCGGATACGTTACGCAAGCTGGTGGGACGCGCAACCGAAACTCCGGACGCTGGATTGGTGGGTACGGTGTTGTTCTATGCGCACGATCCAACCAGAGTACAAGCCTGGGGTGGAGGAAGGATTAGGCCGTGGATTGCGTTCACCACGCATTTTCACGCACCGGCGGAGTTCGGCCGAAATTGCTACACCACCTTCGCGAGTGTGCTCGCTCGCCGAGAGATGCTCGAGGAAGTCGGCCTGCTCTACGAAGGCTTCTTTATGTACTGCGATGACAGCGATCTTTGTCTGAGGATGCAGGAGACACGGTGGAAGATTGCGATGGCTGAAGATACGGCGGTGCTGCATAAAGAGAGCGCCAGTACGACCGCTAACGACAAGCCATTCATGACGAAGACCGTGACCGTATCCAGTCTTCGACTTATTCATCGAAACTCGAGATTCCGACTGATTGGTATGCCGATTTATATAATTTTGCGGTTGGGAAATCGCCTCGTTCGGCGGGAGTGGAGGGGTTTCAAGGCGGTATGTCAGGGCGTCGTTGAATTTGTGCGGGAGCCGATTCCTTAAGTTACGCGAAACCGACAATTTTTTCCGCAGATTACACGTGACGAAGGGCGAGCACTGCGTTGAGACCCCCAAACGCGAGCGAGTTCGAGAGAGCTAGCTTTGGTGCGGCTTTGCGCGGGGCGCCGAGGATGACGTCGAGGTTGAGCGCGGGGTCGAGCTCGGCGACGCCTGCGTTGGCGGGAAGTAGATTTTCGTTGAGGCCAATAACGGTGGCGAGAGCTTCCAGGGCACCGCTGGCTCCGATGGAGTGGCCGTGAAGCGACTTGGTCGAGCTGATGGGAATTTTCGATGCGCGGGCGCCGAAGACCTGGTGGATGGCGGCGGCTTCGGTGGAGTCGTTCGCCTGGGTGCCGGTGCCATGCGCGCTGATGTAGCCGACGTCATCCGGGGTGGCGCCAGCGTCGGCGATGGCCTGGTGGATCGCAGACGCGGCGCCGTTGGCCATGGGCTGGGTGATGTGGCTCGCGTCCGCGGAGAAGCCGAAGCCGACGATCTCGGCGTAGATGTAGGCGTTGCGGTCCTGGGCGGATTGCAAAGTTTCGAGGGTGAGCATTGCGGCGCCTTCCCCGAGTGTCATGCCGTCGCGGTCGGCGGAGAAGGGGCGGCACCGGGTAGGGGAAACCACCCGCATGGAGTCCCATGCACGGAGGAAGCCGAAGGTGAGCGGTGCTTCGTGGCCGCCCGCGATGGCTGCCGAGACCATTCCGCTCCGGATCATCTGGAAGGCCATGCCGATGGCGTGAGTGCCTGAGGAACAGGCAGTGGAGATGTTGAGAGTTGGGCCGGTAATCTTTCGGTCGATAGAGATATTGCTGGCTCCAGCCGAGGCCATCGTGCGAACCACAGTAAGCGGATGGACACGGGCGTCGCGGCCATAAAGCTTAATGGTTTCAGTCTCTTCGGCCTGACGGCCGCCGCAGGCGCAGCCGACGACGATAGCGATTTTTTCCGCGGGGTGGTGGGCGGTCAGCTCAGATTCCGCATCCGCCTGGCGGGCGGCGATGATGGCGAACTGGGTGGTACGGTCGGTGGCGGTGACGATGCCTGAGTCGAGGTGGTCGTGGGGGTTGAAGTTCTTGACGGCCGCGGATTGGGTGAAGCGGAGGCCCTGGGTCTTGTCTGCAGCGTCGCGGACCGGGGCCTCAGGATACGGGGGAAAGGCAGCGATTCCGGTGGTCCCAGCGAAGAGGGAGGTGCGAAAGTCCGCGACGGTGTTGCCTATGGGGGTGACGCATCCCAGACCAGTTACGACGACTCGATTCAACGCTGTCTCCCTCGAGGTGATATAGCTCGATTGTAGAGTCCTGCCGATTATGGCGGGAACAGGTGGTCCCTACTGAGCAGACGGCGTGATCACTTATTGTGTCATCCTGAGCATGCGTCACCTCTCCCCGCAGACGTATCGCGATGAAATCTTCCCTAGCTGGTTCAGTTTTTGTTATGCATGGTACCCTACCCCCCGGGGGGTACTTGCCAGCGCAAAGTCTTCGAAAAAAAGGAGTTAAGTCTGGACTTCTCCTTTTTCTGCGCGGTGGCGGCGGCTGTCGGGCTTTGTCTTTACCCTGCTTTAATTCTACGGACTGGACCAAACTAAACTGCAAGTTTTGGCGAGTTTATTTTCTGCGGGTAGATGATTGATTTCAGGTGGGTTGAAGACTCTTCGGTGGAGGCATTGCTAAGTTCTCGGGCTTGACATGAGAGTTTGCCCGGTTTTTTGAGTTGAAGATTCGTAAGCTACTGATGCAGTTGATTAATTTCGGACCCAATTCGCGTTTTCGACCAGAAAACGTTCGACGAGACTCAAAAAATGACGCGACGACTTTGTTCCTTGCTCCTGCCTTCATATACCGTCCGGCCGGAGATCACTTTGAGGCGGACTCGGCTTCGGGT
>DATAVY010000116.1:0-2597 GCA_036267495.1 Edaphobacter sp. | reverse complement strand
TACGTGGAT
Source organism: Edaphobacter sp. (assembly GCA_036267495.1). Lineage (GTDB taxonomy): Bacteria > Acidobacteriota > Terriglobia > Terriglobales > Acidobacteriaceae > Edaphobacter. The sequence goes on along the minus strand of DATAVY010000116.1, from coordinate 2,588 downwards.
GTGGATCAGAAAAGCCCCGAGTGTCTGCTGAGAAGTTCACTGTGGACCGCGGGCGCGGATGGGCGGTACGAGCTGGCATTTTTCATGGCACCCGAGCGCGAGAACGGAGGCAATGGAATGCAGATTCTCGGCTGGATGCCGGGCTCTTCCATCCTGCTGGTGAAGACGGAGCGATGGCAGTGGGGGTCGGACGCGGAGGATATCCAACAGGTGCTCGCGATCGAGGCCTCCACCGGCCGCGTGTATACGCCGCGGCTGGAGGACGTTCTCGATGCGCATCGCGGAAAACAATGTTGGTTCCGCGTGGAGGATGCCGGTTTCGCGAACCGCAACAGTATTGAAATTGTCGTCCGCGTGAAGCTCGGCACGGCGCACGATCTGGATGAAACCGATGACGACGTGCCCCCGGACAAACGCTGTGGGAATCTCGAAGAGACGTGGAATTTCGATTACAGCTCCGCATATGAAGTAAAGCAGGTCTCGAATCAGCAGCCGCTGCTCTTGTTCCGGTCGCCGGGAAGCGTCATCGAGAGTTCGGGAATTAAGTAATCGTGGCCGATACCTGTTGACCGGAACGACTGGGAACAAGAGGTCCTGAACCGGAGTCAAAGGCTCATGAGCACCCGCCGTCGCCGCCATCTTTCCTGGGCGGTCATTTTGCTCACGGCCTCGCCTGCAGCCATCGCACAGACGGCTGATCACCCGGTGTTCGATGTGGCTTCCGTGAAGCCGAATGTTTCGGGAGCTGCGGGCGGCAGCGTTCGAATCCATCCCGGCGGCCGTCTGGTGGCCCAAAATGCCCCGCTGCGGCTTCTGATTGGCGCTGCGTATGACGTCCGCGACTTTCAGCTGTTCGGCGGTCCCGGTTGGGTCAACTCAGAGCATTACGACATCGAAGCGAAGGCACAAAACGATGCTCCTGCGGAGGAGATGATTTCTCAAATGTTGCGAAGCCTGCTCGCCGAGCGCTTCCATCTGATAGTGCGTCGGGAAACCCGGGAATTGCCCGTGTATCGCCTATCCGTCGCGAAAGGCGGCAACAAGTTGCAACCTGCCATCGGGGGCGGTTGCACGCCTATGATTCCGCCGCCGAATCCAACTCAGATCGATCCAGCCACGTTTCGCCCGTGCGGCGGTTTCAACACGACAACCGGCATGATGCGCGGAGGCAGCGTCGCTATGGCGAGGTTCGCGATCGCGCTATCGAGGATTCTCGGTCGAACTGTGACAGACGAAACGGGCCTCGGCGGATCCTACGATGTAAATCTGCGGTGGACTCCGGACGAGACGCAGGCGCTGCAGACACCGCAGCCGGTGGTTGATTCCACGGCTCCTTCATTGTTTACTGCGATCCAGGAACAGCTTGGCCTTCGCCTCGAATCGGGAAAAGGTCCGGTTGAGGTACTGGTAATCGATCAGGCGGAAAAGCCTTTGGGAAACTGACGACTTCGCCGATGCTTCAGAGGCAGCGGCGCGGGAATTTCCGTCATAAAAATCACTCGGCCAACTATAACTAACTAACGCCGCCGCGTCTCAAAATCGGCTGGGTTGAGACCTGAACCATAAAATGGTCACTGCGGCCACTTATTGGCTCAATCTGTCGCCCGCATGTGTTCAGAATTCGTTGTCTGCGCTCGCACCGACTGTAGATTCACCGCCGGCCTTGTCGCGCCATGCGGGGTCTTAAGGAGTGTGAAGAATCGTCTTGAAGCCGAAAATAACGCTGCGCCGTTAGAGATATCTATGCGACGCGGCGGGCGTTGCGCAACGGACCCCTTTGTGATGCAACCCGGCGGGGCGATATACTCGCACGCGAACCACACTGGCGGCGCGCCAGCGTGATATTTTCCGAAGCAGGATCCGGTCGAATGATCTATGTGAAAAGCTTCCTGACGGGACTGGCCGCCTTCATTGCGGCCGCGCTGCTTACCATCGTAATCCTCTTCGCAAGAGTGGCGATGTCTTCGGGCGGAGGTGTTGGCGTAATTGAGGGACCCGGATGGGCAGTTCCTGCCGTTTCGTTTCTGGCCTTCGCGGCCGGCTTCTCCTGGCGATACCGCAGGGCACGCTAATTCCGTCTCGAAACGACACCGATTGAGAGACAAGGGAGAAGGGAAGAAATGTCTCCCTCCAGTCATAGAAATATTCAGCAGAGCGACTCGACTGGCTCTGAGAGCAGGAACTTCTGCCCCGTCGACCGCAGAATCGTTCGGTGGGTACTACCATTCCCCTGGCTCGGATTGTCGAATGAGGCCAAGGCTGCAATGGCTCTTTCGGAGGCTTTGACGCTATAACGGTCGACTCGCTCAGGGCCGTTCTTCTTGCGCGAAGAAAGACGAGGCGTAAGCCGGGCTTTCCGCCTTGTCGCACAAAGGACCGATGCCATTGAAGAAGTCCTCTGCGATGGTCTGGGACTTAACGTCCGGCTCAGGACACCCGGCGGCCACTTTATGGTTCAAGCCTCGGCCATTTTATACTTCAAGCGACATAGGTTGTAATACTCCTCACTCGCAAACCTTCGAGCGCTTTTCCGGCGAGTAGGGCTGAACACAGGCCGATGATCGGTTGGTAAGATTCCGTGCCTGCGT